>JAYUXX010000489.1:0-6948 GCA_043752765.1 Saprospiraceae bacterium
TTTAGATTATAGGTCGCGACTGGAATGTCCGGAAAATTGAAAAATCCATCGATGTCGGTCACAGTCCTGATATCGGAACCTTCTAATACCACACTGGCAAAGGAGATGGCCTGACCCGTCGTCTCATCATAAATATGACCTCTCAGGGTTCCTGATTGGGCATCCAGCGAATTCCAGGTAAGAATGGCTATAAGGGCTAAGAGGAGAGAGCGTGAACTCTGTGTTAAAATCCGGCTAAATAACATAGGGCGGCAAAAATAAGAATCTTGAGGGGAAGCTAAAGGTTTGAGACAGGATAATATCTCCCGAATCCTACATTTGCATCTATGGAGACAATCGCAGGTGTATTTACAGATCAAGCAACCGTATGCCCTACATGCGGAAATAACAACTGGAAAGACGCGGGCCAGGCTAAAGATTACTCAGTCACCGGTGAATGGTTCGAGTTGAAGGAATGCACACATTGCCACCTTAAGATCACATACCCTCAACCCCCGGCAGACAAAATAGGCCGCTATTATGCCTCCTCAGATTACATTTCTCATAGTGATACTCGATCTGGTCTGACAAATCAACTTTATCACAGAGCCCGGGCATTTATGATGAGGAAAAAATATAATTGGGTTGTGCAGGCTATTGATAAGAAAAGTGGAAAACTGCTTGATATCGGTGCCGGGACAGGACATTTTGCAAAATACATGCAAGGCCAGGGTTGGGAAGTTACAGCGCTTGAGCCTGATGTTACAGCCAGGCAGGTTGGTCTGGATAAACTAGGGCTCTCCATTGAGCCACTTGAAGCGTTGTATAACCTCGAAATAAAATCCTTCGATGTCATTACGCTGTGGCATGTCTTAGAGCACGTATCTGATATCCCGGGCTACATGAAGCAATTCCGTTCGCTCTTAAAACCAGGAGGAGTGTTGATGATTGCTGTCCCAAATCATACTTCTCCTGATGCAAAACAATACGGCGTACAGTGGGCTGCTTATGATGTGCCAAGGCATCTATGGCACTTCAGTCCGGATTCTATGAAAAAGCTTTTGACAAAATTCGGATTTACCCTCTTTCAAAAAATTCCAATGCCACTTGATGCATTCTACGTAAGCATGCTAAGTGAAAAATATAAGGGGAGTAATCTTTTTGGACCTGTGTCAGCTTTATTTTCCGGCATGAGAACTTTCCTTTCGGGAAGGCGTAATGCGGATCACTCGTCTTCGATTATTTACGTTTCCAAATAAATATCCATTCAAGGAAAGATAGAAGAGTGAAAATTGAAAACAAGAATCAGGGCTCATTCAACTTTTTTCCCTGATCAGGAGGATGTATTAACGTTACCGTTTGCAAAATACTATCCCTGCCAAATGGCATACCTTTAGAAATCGGAATGATGATTGGCTTCACAGAATAATATTCATCACATTGATAAATTACTTGCATGGAAATATTCCGGATATCATCTCTGGACTCTATCATCTCCAGATCCCACAACTGATACTCATTCTCAACAAATTCTAATGTATCCCGCCAGCCATTTGGAACCAATGAAAATTCAGGCGAATATTGACTACAATGATCGGGTGGTAAAGGAGGAGACATTATTTTAATCTCATACTTATGCTCAGCATTATACACCAGTTTAAGATATCCTAACACGGTGGTATCCTGAACGGAAGGTGTAAAACCGACATAGAATTTCAAGGGATTATTCGGAATCGAACCGATGATAATTCTCGGATTACTTTCCAAAAGCAAATGGCCATCCTATGTATAGATTTTGTGGACAGGTTCTGCATCACAACAACCATTGAACACGGTTTCGTAATAATCATGTTCAAGGATGAGTTGGTCACAATTTTGTTGAAGTGTATAAGCAACATGATCAGGTTGATCAACAGGACGCAACTTTACACTTATGGTTCTCTTTTGTCCTTCCTGGCCATCGCAAGTTATCGTTGATGTAGTTTCTTTTGCTATATAATTAATTCATTCACTTGTAGGGGTTAATTGAACAACTTTATAGTTGACTGATTTGATATCATAACAATTCGTTGAGTCTCCACTATTATTAATTACAATTGACGATTGACGATTGACCACTATCAATAAACATAGTATTTGTTGTGGTATCAATCAGGGTCAGGGGAACCTCAACGGGGTTACGTTTTGCGCAGCCCATAACGCCAAATAGGATACAAAGGATCAAATGAAAAACGCGCATGCGGAATTTATATTTGATGGGCAAATCTCTGCTATCATACAATAACATTAAAATGCTGATAGTTGTTATTCGCCAGTGCTATTTTCAATTAAACATATAGACCTCTAGACTGATATCAATTTGTATGCCACCAAAGAATGTATAGAGCTTATTGGAACAATGTAAATCAGTTATCCTTCTTCGTGTTTCCCGAGAGCAGTTTCATGGCCTCATTTAGATCAACATTGCCGCCTGAAATAATCACCCCCACTCTCTTGCCTTTGAATTGATCCGGGTAACGAATGACAGCAGCTACAGCAACTGCGCTACTAGGCTCTATGATGATTTTCATACGCTCCCAGATCCATCTCATGGCATTGATAATCTCATCTTCACTCACCAATATTATTTTGTGCACGAGTTGTTTAATGATAGGAAAATTGACATCACCGAGATTTGTTCGAAGGCCGTCAGCAATCGTATCTGCAGTTTCATTCTTTTCAATCTGACCAGATTGCAATGATCTGAAAGCATCATCTACATTCTCGGGCTCTGCCCCCCAGACCTGCGTGGCAGGGGAAAACCAATATGCTGCAAGAGCTGTACCCGCTAATAATCCACCTCCACCGACAGGAGCTAATATGATATCCAATCCTGAAACTTGTTCAATCAATTCCTGCGTAGCTGTACTATTGCCGAGTATAACCTGGAGATCGTTAGACGGATGAATAAAAGTCATTCCGGTATTCTGCAAAACTTCTTTGACTTTATTTTCACGATCGATGGGTGATGAACCACTGAAGATGATTTCCGCACCATAACCTCTCACCGCATCAACCTTTACCCCGGGCGAATTTTCCGGCATCACAATGGAAGCTTTAACATGTTTAACGCGTGCAGCCAATGCTAATGCCTGTGCAAAGTTACCGGATGAATGAGTTACAACTCCTTTCAATAGGTCCTCCATATGCAATTTCGATAATGCATGTGATGCTCCTCTCATTTTGTATGCGCCCATTCGCTGAAAGTTTTCGCATTTGAAAAAAACATGCGCTCCGGTCATTTTATCAAAGGTTGTTGACGTCAGGACAGGTGTATGATGTATCATTCCTTCGAGCCAGGAGCTGGCTTTCAATAGATCGTTTTTGGTAGGCAGTGTCATGTCAGTTAGTTTTAGTGAGTATTGACTGAATTAATTCCCACGTTGATTCAATATGTTTTTCCTCTACGTATGTTTGGCTTGGAACCCATCGAATAAGACCTCTTCCTTCCACTACAGCATGCGTCATGTAAGCTTTACCACTTTCATTAATCAGTTGACTGAGTTTCTTTGTCAGCAAACCATCCGGATCAGTACTTACTTTGACTCTAAAAGTTACAACATTCAAAGACCGTGCATATGCCATTTCAAGTCTTTCGTCTTGTCGTATCTTCTCTTCAATATTCTGAGCTAATAAAAAATGTGACCGCAATCTTAGTTTGATGGCATCGGTTCCTAACAATTGAATTGTCATCCAAAGTTTAAGGGCGCGGAATCGTCTACCTAACGGTATCCCCCAGTCCCGATAATCATTTACACGATCGCCCTGGGACGTTTGCAGATACGAAGGATTGATTCGCATCGTACGAATGAGTATGTCTGGATCTTTTATGAAATAAGCTGTACAATCAAATTGCACAAACATCCATTTGTGAGGATTAAAAACAAAACTATCAGCATCCTCGATCCCGTTTCGTAAATGAGCAAATTCTTCCAACATCAATATTGTACCCGCGTAAGCTGCATCGATGTGATGCCAGATTCCATATTTTTTTGCAATTGCACTTATTTCAGGAACAGGGTCAATAGCACCTGTACCCGTAGTACCAATTGTCGATACGATGCATGTTGGAATAAATCCATTTGCTAAATCTGCCTGTATAGATTTTTCAAGAAGGGCTGGAATAATTGCGAGATTTTCATCGACCGGAATAAAGACCAGATTATCAGTTCCTATGCCGGCGAGTCGAACTGCTTTTTCGACAGATGAATGTGCCTGTACAGAAGTGTAAATACGATAGACCGAACCATCAAAGCCTTGTTTTGAAATCCGGAAATCTGATTTCCATTCTCTGGCTGTAAGGATCGCAGTCAGCGTTGCGGTCGAAGCGGTATCCTGTATCGCCCCTTCCCATGATTTTGGCAGCCCTAATAAATCTCGACACCATTCCATACAACGTTGTTCGAGCTCCGCAGCAACCGGAGAGCTTTCCCACAACATACATTGTGCGGCAATTCCGCTTGTGATTATTTCTGCAGCTATAGAAGGAAAACTTGTATTCCCCGGAAAGAAGGCATAAAAATTTGGGTGCTGCCAATGTGTAATTCCGGGAATAATTACTTCATCCAGAATTCTAAAAACGTCATCATTTGTAACAGGCAAGGATGGTGGCGTATCCGGGAATTGTCTGTAAATATCTCCTGGACTTACCTGGCTTCGCACAGGTAAAGTTTCCAGTCGGCTATAGTAATCATTTATCCAGGCTATAGCTCGGCTGGCAAGCTTTACGAATTCACTGCGGCCCTCATCATCATTTCGAAATATTACGGGTTCCATATCAGGCTTCGGGTTCCTCTTTCAGAATACCCGTTTTCTCTCCGAAATAATGGACGAATCGTCGCATTTCATTCGCCAGTTCGGTATTCTGCGTGGAGCGATAATAACCATCAGTCATGGCGGTCAGCGCATAGTAGATATTACGATCCATTTCTGCTACCTGGCAGTCTTTGGTCCACAGGAATAAGGTTGATGTATCTAATGTTTCTCTATCAAGAAGTGATAGAAAAACGGATTTGCTTTCTGCAGGATGGGATTGCCCGGCATCAGAGGCTTCCCACTCAATTCGTGCAGGCACCCGGTTCTCATCCAGGTCGATTCGGATGGTGATTTCAGAAGAAGTTGACATGGGGTAAAACTAAGAACTAATTACAAAGGACTAAAACAAAGATGGTAGTGAAGAAGGCAGTATTGATCTTAGAAAAATTAAGTGATCATCATTGATTAAACAGCTTCGCCAATTTTACTATCTCACTACCATGATGCACATGTGTACCCTGCTTCAAGCTCTGTGCGGCCTGCACCATTGCTTTGGCAACATCATCCGCGTCTATGGGCGCGAGATCAGCCACGATGGATCCCGGCATACGATGAAGGGTTTTACCTAACTGACCTGCTATTCTTTCTGTGGGTCGCTGCTCTTCACGAATTCCTAACAAAACAGAAGGCCGCATGATATGGATACCCCAAAATGGAAGTCGCCTGACGTTACTTTCCAATTCACCTTTTACTTTCAGATAGAAAATAAGTGAACGATTATCAGCTCCGATGGAGGATACAAAAATCAATTGATTCATTCCCTGCAATGAACCGGTTTTCGCGATGGCAAAGACAAGATCGTGATCGATCTCATAAAAAGCTTCACGACTCCCTGCTTTCTTCATCGTGGTACCCAGACAGATAAAAAGATCATCGCCCCTCATAAGATGGCGATAATTGTCACTGTGTGACATATCCACCTCGTAATGGATAAGTTTGGGGTGGCTTGCTTTAAGTGGTGTCCTCCCTATCGAAATCACTTTCTCATACGCATGATGGACTAACAATCTACGGAGACAACAATTTCCAATCAGACCAGTAGCGCCAAAAAGGACAGCTACTTTCGTATGGCGTTGAATATCAACACCGGGGGTTGAAAATTCTAATAGCTGTTTTCCCATCAAAAATCAATACGTGACAATCCCTGTATAGTAACTGACACTATAACCTCCCCAGATGCCCAGTCCACCTTTGATGTTGGACTGCAGACGTGTATAGCTTGAAAAAGGTCCTTGGTTTGCATTGCTGAATTCTAAGGTATTCCAAAAATCGTAATGAGCCTCATCAATTGAGGTCCACTTGACCTGGATCGTATCACCAACAAAGTACAAACCAAACTCATCAGGTTCAACATCCCCGTTTGTTGTGCGCGGATTAAAGATGACAAATTCAAAAGTTTTACCATCAAAATAGAGATCCTCTTCAACACTCGAGAAATCTGTTTCAAGGGCACTTCCATTTGTACCTACGAAATATCGATAGAAATTTCGTTCACCCGGAGGATCAGATAATGTTACCCGTAATTGTGCTAGACTGTCATTCGGCTGGCCGGAAGGAGGAAGAAAATGAAAATCCTGAAGAGGAACATGTGGAGGAATGAATGTAGATGCTGTGATCGAATCGCCATCCACTAAAATTTGCAAATTATATGTCTTGTTAACTTGAGGCTGAAGCTGATTTAGCAGATCCACGTAAACACAAAAATTTACCTCAAGACTATCCGGATTAAAACCAAACTGGGCTGCGACTGCCTCACGAATATCAATAGGGAGATCTAATAAGCAAACTTCCTCAAACTGTACTTCGATCGTTCCATCTGAAACCCGGACATCTGCAGCATGCACAAATGATTCTGTGAATTGATCAGGTCCCAATTCACTATAGAAGTCAAATGATTTTGTGAGTATTAAATAGGGTGGAAAAGGGTTTTCACCTGCCTCCAAGTATCCTTCTACAACATATTTCGGTCCATCTCCTGAATTGACCGGAGTATACTCTTCTTCACATCCAGTTATGAACAGAATGCTAAAGAAGAGAATAAATATTTTGGAAATATCGCTCATTGAAAATTGAAATTCCATGTGACTGAAGGAAGTATCGGAAAGATCGAAACCT
>JAYUXX010000490.1:0-6946 GCA_043752765.1 Saprospiraceae bacterium
GTCCGCCAGGGGGGTCAATATGCCGGAATGACATGGTCAACAGTCCGAAATATCCTGGTCAACAGTCCGAAATGCCCTGGTCAACATGCTCCGAAATCAAATGGTCAATAGGGACCGAAATCCGCAGAAGATGAAATTCTTGGCCAAAATTTCAGGATTTTCTATCTGCCCAGCGACCGGCAGGCTGGACTTCCGGAACAACTAATTAAACACGCCATAAAAGAAGGAAAAGCCAGGCACATCGGCCGAAGAGTGAGAAAAGATGAATCAATATTCTGGGGAAGTATTCTCATTACAGCACTACATAGTGACACAGGTGAGGTCATTGGTTTCACTAAATTAGCTAGAGAGCTCGGCGATCAGGAAATCGTAGGCGCATAAATTTCTTCAACTCATTTGTGGAAAGTCCACCAACGCGAGAGAGTTTTTAAAAATTATTTGTTCAAAGGTCTTCATGGCTAAACACGCTAAGTCAATTTTCTAAGTTTACTTCCTTATTGACTTCATTTGCTAATTCCAGATAGAAGCCTACCTGTAAAAAGTCACGACCTGTCTCATCATTTATTTTGTAGTCAAACTGGTGTAAGTAGCCGATTGTAAGAGTTGTTTGCTTTGAGGTTCGATATCCAAATGAAACTAGTGCCCGATTTCTTTCGAAATAGGGTTCTTTGTTTTTAAAAAATATTTCATTGCTTACATTGATCTGATACGGTTTATAGCCTGATCTATTATTTCCAAAAGGATAAGAAGCGCCTAATCTATATCTGAATCTGTTTCTAAAATCATTGCCGGCAAATCTGAACTCCACTCTATACCGGTGGTCTATATTTACATTCCCAATGGGTTGTATTAAATTGACTTGTGGCCACAGCCGGAATTCATCATTATTCTTGGGAGTTAAGAAATTGCCGCCTTCTTTATATGTGTCATAGTCGCCTGCACCTACAGTAAGCGTTACGTTTTTTGAGGATTTAAATGAGATACCTGTACTATACTCGTGGTAATGAAAATTGTTATAGAATTTTATAGAACGTAATTGTGCTTCGCCAAAAGCATTCCATTTTTCATTGATCTTATATTTGACATTTAGAATATTCCAACTGCCCAAATCAAAACCCTGGGAAAAGCAGCCAAGACGGATAAACAGGCAGAGGATGAGGTAAAAATATTTCTTTTTTATTCGCATTATTGAACAAACTTCGCATACTTTCCAAACGAAAACAAATTACCTGACCTATAGAACATCTTTAGGCAACTTATCTTCTCCCACTTTATAATGTTCATGCGTAGCTACCGGATTATGATTTCTGTGCATCCGCATTTGAAAAATACTTACCAGCAAGGAAAAGGCCATTGAAAAGTATAAATATCCTTTTGGAATCTCAATACCAAAGCCTTCACTTACCAGGGCAAACCCGATCAGTAATAAAAACGAAAGGGCAAGCATTTTAAAAGCCGGATGTTTGTTCACAAAATTGCTGATGGGTTCTGCAGCTACCAACATCACTAAAACGGAGACAATCACAGCCACGTACATTATCCATACTTCATCAACCATTCCGATGGCTGTAATGATCGAATCAATGGAAAAAACCATATCCATGAGCAAAATCTGGAAAATAACGTGGGCAAAGGTTGCCACTTTAAGATTTTTGGTTTGGTTTCCTTGCTCGCCTTCCATTTTATGATAGATTTCTGTGGCGCTTTTATACAATAAGAACAGGCCTCCCAGGATTAAGATCAAATCTTTTGCAGATATACCCCGGTTTAAAATGGTAAATAAATCATTGTCCAGTTTCATGATCAGGGTTACCAGCCCTAATAAACCCAAACGCAATACCATCGCCAGTAATAAACCATAGCGTCTTGCCTTTTTCTGTTGATGTTCAGGTAACTTATTAGCTAAAATGGAGATAAAAATTACATTATCTATCCCCAGAATAACTTCCCGGCCTAATAGCGTTAAAAGTGAAATAACTATTTCATAATCCATATCCCCGGTTTACAATTTGGAATTGATGATATACTTGCTTTTTTAATCCTATAATCCGCAAATGACATTAATATTTTTCTGCCCTGCTGACTTTCAGCCTACTACCTTTCTGCCCATTTGTCTTTTCTGCCTCCTTAACTTTTCTGCCCTTCTGCCTTTCAAATCCTAAAAGTCAAACATTTCTCCTAAGAACGAGCTCTTCTTTTTGTGCCGGTAATCTTTATCATTATCATAGCGCCTATCCTTATCGAAATATTCTTTTTTCCCTGCAAAGCGGTCATTATCGTCATCACTTTGTTGCTTTGGGGGCGGTGCAAATTCGGCTGCAGATCGTTCGATAATTTTATCCAATTCTCCTCTGTCTAACCAAACACCTCTGCATTGAGAGCAATAATCAATTTCAATTCCGCTACGTTCACTCATTGTTAATGCTGTATCGCATGATGGACATTTCATATTTTTTTTAATTTAAAAGTGATAGAGTAGTATTCATTTTCCGGTTTAGATTTTAATTCCAAACCAAGTTGTTTTCACATATAAAGGCACAAGATAGTAGTTTTATCGTAAATGATAGCTATACTATTACAGATAATTGTAAAACTTTATTAGCTTTACCTCCAATAGATTCAGGAGTGTAAAACTGACTTTTTTTTGAAAACACAATTCATTCTGCTGAGATCAAACTTCTACCCATGGAATTACAGCTGCAAATAAAAATGAATGAAAAGTTGTTCCTCAGGGATCCCGAACAAACGGAACTGGGAAAAAAAATCATTCTGCACAGTATTCAATTGATTCACAAACACGGGTTTGAAGCATTTACCTTTAAAAAACTGGCTGAAGATATTGGTACCACTGAGGCAAGTATATACCGGTATTTTGAAAACAAGCACCGGTTGTTGGTATATATTACTGCCTGGTATTGGAGCTGGCTTGAGTACCGGGTTACCATTCATACCCATAATATAAAAGATCCTACTCTTAAGCTTACAATGGTGATTAAGTTATTAGCTACTGCGGTCCAGGACGATATTAAAACAAGTCATGTGGATGAAAGCATACTTCACCAAATCATCATTGCCGAAGGCTCGAAAGCCTATTTAACCAAACATGTTTCTGCGGATAATAAGGACCAGCTTTTTAAGCCCTATAAAGACCTTTGCGCCACGATTGGCGATATTATTCTGGAGTGTAATCCGAAATACAAATACCCAAAATCACTTTCCATTACCATCATTGAAATGGCTCATCTTCAGAACTATTTTATGAATAATCTTCCCGCTCTGACAGATTTTGGGAAGGCTAAAGATGAATTGAAGATTGTTGCTTTTTTGGAAGATCTGGTGTTTAGTAGTTTGAAAAGGGGGTAGTGGTGTTGGAGAATAGTAAGCGTACGATTTTACTTCCTTAAATCACCTGTTACTTCCTCAGCCATAATGTATCCTGGTTGAATGGGTATATTCATTACAAACCTGTAACATTCTTCAGGGGTGGTAGCATATTCTTTAGAATCCTCTAGTTGTTTATCGGTCCATTTTCGCCATTCCTCATATGCTCCTGGCTTCTTTGCTATATAAATGTCATGAGTGTAGTCAAATATTATTTTGTCTCTAAATTCAACAACATCTGACTCGACGGTTTTAAAGAAAATGGTCAGTAATCCATACGATGGTGGCGTTGAATCAATAATTTCCTTCAAACTTCTTCTTGCCAATCTTGTTGAAAGTTCATATATATCGAAAACAATTTGTTGTTGATCAATTCCCTTTGAGTCTCCGGCTTTATAAGATGCTCCAATTTCAAAAGCTGGGGCAAAATATATCTTTTCTAATTTTCTGCGTCTGTCGCTTTTTTTAGAGGGCATGTCAAGAACAGAAAACATCCCGACATAAGCAACTGTACAAAGATTTAAAGAATCGCAATAACTTTTAACCCGGTCAGCTATCACCTCGCCTTTAAAATCAATCGAATCAAGCTTTGTTGTTGGCTGCCAGAATATGTGGGTTTGGGATCTTGTTGGGAATGGCACTTGAGAAAACGTTAGCTCCACCCTCGTCAGCAAGAGTAATCCGCAGAGGGAGAGTTTAACGATTCTGGAAATTAATGTCATTCTATTTTAAACTTTCGGTCATGCTTTTATACTTGACTATATATGGGTGCACATATTCTTTTTGTGAAGTGGGAACCCGTATTTCATTGAGTTTCAATTCCAAGTTGTATTAAAATTTCTTAATGAAATTTACATATTTTTAAATTTTATCCTGAATGAATGTAAAATAAATAGAAAAATAATCAACCGAAAACCGATTGATCTTTATTTTTAAGACAGAATTATTACCTTCCACTTCGGCCGCCCCCGCCGCCATCAAATATCATTGCCGGACATCTACGATTTATACAAGGCCAAAGCACTCTGCAAAATATATGATATGGTATCTACAGCTATATCACGATTTGGGCTCACGCGAAAAATTTTCATAAGGGAGCGATTTCCTTCTTCTAATTCGGGATGATCAAGCAGTTTGCCTTCTACCATAAGGATGTACGGTTCATCCGTTTTTTTATCCGTCCATAAATAACAAAACATCTTTTGTCGGTAGCAGAAGCAGGGCATCCCATACTTCTGTGTTTCAGAAATATTAGGATCCTGTCCAAGAATTATGTTTCGCAAAGTCAATAGACAACTCCTGTTAGGTTCATCTTTATTTAAATAAAAATTATCCTTTTCTGAAATCATGCAGATTATATTTTGGTCTTTACCTAACAAGCCAGATACAATTTTATCTGGCTATGTATGTTCGATTCGTTTCAAATTAGCTTTTTAAAAATTCTCCGTCAATAATTAAAAGTTTCACACCTTCTTTTGAAAGTGAACGATGTGAACTTAAATTGTCTGATACTATATATGTCATTCCCTTGCGTAAGGAAAAGGATTCACCATTATCCAGTTCACTTACAAATTTTTCCTTCTAAACAATAAACAATATGGCCCTTCTGGCACCAATCGTCAGCTAAATAACCTTTAGTGTATTCAACAATTCGTACCCGAAGTCCATCAAATTGTATGGTTTGCCAAAACGAAGTTCCTGTTCCGGAGGTATGTTCGACTTTTGGAATTTTGTCCCAGTCTATCGTATGAAATGAAATCTTAATAATTTGATGTTAGGCGGTTTGTACTGAATATTCTGTAGGCTAAAAAATCAGTAAATGTCAAAATCGTGATATAAAGGAATAGATTGGTAAGCTTCAATACTTTTTACCACCGTAACATCCCAAATTTAGTTAATTATAATTTGCAATATGTCAAATTTGAAAGTACCTGGGTGCAGGATAATTGCCACACACATTCGCAACTTAATTAATTACTCTCTTATCCTTTGCTACAAATTTAGCAAAAGCCATAAGCGCACCAGTTACCATTATGTTTCGAAAAAAAATAAGCATTTCAAGTTCTCATTCTCTTGTTAGATCAGCTGTCATACTTCCAGTTCCTAACCTGTCTCCAACTGCGGCTGGCAAATGAACTAGTATTGCCATTAGGATGACTTATAGAGCCATTAATGTATAGGCTAACTTATCATATTTGCCAATGACAGCACTTACAATAAATAGCACTATACAACCCAAAGTGAAATAGTTCCAGAAATAAGGGAACGGTAAATAGTCAGGCACGAATGAAGCACCGACTTCTGTTTTACCAAGATGCAAGCCTACATATAGTAAAAAAGAAAGTGGAAAAATGTATTTCCCTAAATTTAGAATTTTATCCATTGTTATAAGGTTTAGTTGGAAGGAAATGGAATGAATGGTCTGATCTCTACTGAACTGTTTGGATATTTAAGAATCGGGCAGCTTTTACTCCATTCTTGAATTTCTTCAAAGTTGTCGGATTTGCAAATCAAGAAACCTGAAACTAAAACGCTATCTGCATACTTGTGGGGCCCAATGGCGATACCAGTAGCATTTATAATTGATGCGTCATATCGAATGGGTGCTGTATGAACTAATTTCCCTTGAAGTGCGATACTGCCTATCCATGATTGCCACCTGGGCATATCTTCAACCATATCCTGAGTAGTGGCCAGGTAACCGTTGTCAGCACTTGCATTGCGAAATAATAATAAATACTCTGTCATTTTTTGAAATTTAAATTGTGAATGATGCAGCAAAATTCAGCAATTTACCTTCCATGATTAATGACAAAATTCTACATTTTATAATTGGGCTTTCAGTCGGCTGAAGACATCTTTGTTGATACAGAGATAGGATGCAATGAGTTTACTTGACAGTCTTGACATTAACAGAGGTCTGTATTCCATCAACTATTTTATTCTGTCTAATGCAGACATAGAAACAAAGGTGTTAATTCGAAAGACGGAATTGGCATACGAAGCTTCCAGGATTTGCTTGTAGACTTTATCAAATTGCGGAACCGTTTGCATCAAGTGTTGAAAATTTTTCCTGTCAATGGCGAAAAGCACAGAGGGCTCAACCGTCCTGATATTTTCGGTTGCTGGAGTACCCCTTCCAAAACTTACAAGTTCTGAACACAAATTATCTTCAATTATAATATCCCGGGTAGTTTCATTAAAGTTCTTATCGTAAACCTGTAAACAACCCTTCGCAATAAAATAAACGTAATTACAAGTATTCCCCTGTTCTAAAAGTTGTTCGTTGCGCTTAGTCTGAATATACATAAAGAGTGAAAGCACCTTATCTAAATTTTCAAGGTCCTTACCAAGTCGGTTGATGAGATGTTTGCGTAGAACTTCTATCATTATGCAATTCTTGATAATTCATTTTCCAATCTTTCCTTCAACTCATACCATTCCTCATTGAGTATGCTGAAATAAGCAGAGCTACGGTATGTTCCATTGTCCTTTAACATATGCTGCCGGATCACACCTTCATGTATGCCTCCAATTTTCTGAATGGCTTTGCGGGAACGTATGT
>JAYUXX010000491.1:0-2815 GCA_043752765.1 Saprospiraceae bacterium
GGAACTTACTTGTACAGGTTAATTGTGCGCCAAAATGGAGGATGCCATACAGTCAGCAATGAAGTCACGATTTTGGTTAATGAAGCACCTTCATTGTCAATTTCTGTGATAAACAATCCTCTTTGCGCGGGGGAAAACATTGTGATCAATGCATCAAGTACCCCTGGCTCAGGAAATATTGTTGGTTACAATTGGACAGGACCGAATGGATATATTTCTACACTTGAAGATCTCTCATTTGATACGAACTCAGTCAACTATCCAGGTCCAGGAAACCATATTTATGCGGTAACTGTCACAGACGATAATGGATGTACCGCAACGGGGTCGGTATTGATGAATGTAAATATCAACCCTTCAGTTATTGCAACGGCCTCCATTTTTGGGGGGTCACCGAGTGGTCTCAACTTAAATGGAGGAGAGAATATCTCGCCTTTCACTTTAATAAAAGAAAAAATAGAAAGGCCCCTTCAATTAAATCCTATTGTAAAACCATCAGGTACTATAAATCCAATTTCAAATATTAATACAACCGGTATTCGATCCATGAATTCTATGATGGAGTTTCCATGTGTTTGTGCTCATAGATGGGATGGGGGGTCACACTGGAATCCGAATGGAACCATAAATGATCTTTCTAATGCTCCACCGGAATTGGGTATTATAAGATGCGGAAGTAGTGCAGAAACAGAGAATCAACTTAATACACATTCCTGTGCCTATGACCAACAGTTATTCGAAGTATTAACTGGTGCTGATTGTTTTCTCCCGGAGCCGTTAGGACGTACTACGATTGTAAAGAATCCAATCGATGGACAGGATATTATCTGGCTCAATTTCGATATCAGGCCTTTTGCTGGTACTTTCCAATATCAGATTACACCCGGGGGAAATGAATTAGGATGGGCGCTTTATTACTCTGCCGAACCTACATCAGGAGTTAATCCTCCCGCAGGTGGAAACCCAGACTCACTTTCCGGTAATTGTGCCAATCTTATCTATGTTGATTGCGGTATTAGTTCGAATGGTTGGGCAACATTTAGGGTACCATCTTTTGATGAGCCATCGAATTATTATCTAGCCATCTGGAGAAATAATAATCAGGATTATACAAATCAGAACGTCACTTTTAAAGGTCGATATGGATGCGGTGATGCTCCGGTCATCCTATGTCTCATAGATACTACAAATACCAATCTCATTTGTAATACCAATGGTACTTATTCAGTGGTTGTCGATGTACAGGGAATTAACGGAACGTATGTAGCCGTTGACAACACGAATACACCTGGCGTTACTTTTACGTACAATCCAAATCCTCTGACCCTTAATAACCTTGGGTCGGCCAATCCAACAATAACGGGTACTGTTACGGCTCATTATCCAAATGGATCTCCTTATAATTTTACGATTTATGAGGACACGGGCTCACCTGAAAATTCATCCGGTACTAATGATAATAATAATGCTTGTCAGATTACAGTTACAGGACCCCCACCTCCATGTTGTGTTTTAGCAATTGAAAGCCTTACGGTCCTTCCTGAAAGTTGTCCCGATTCCATGGACGGGCAAATTGCTGTTTTTATTTCCGGAGCTGTCGGAGTCGAATATTCCATCAATGGCGTAAACTATCAGAGTTCAAATCTTTTTACCGGTCTCGGTTCGGGATTGTATAATGTGTACGTCAGAATTTTAAATAATCCAACTTGTAATGATTCATACCTCAATGCTTTTGTTCCTGTTCTAACGTGTCCTTCAGAAATTCAACTTTGCAATGGGGTTAATATTCAATTGAGTGCAACAGGCTATCCGGGCAGTGGAGCCATTACCGGGTATAGCTGGAGCGGACCTCTAGGATATACCTCCAATATTGAGGATCCAATAATCCTTGCTACCTCTCCATTCTACCCTGGGCTAGGCGTACATACTTATACCGTAACCATTACTGATGCAAATGGATGTACAGGTACAAACTATGTTACTGTTACGATTCTACCTATTCCAACAGTTAGTATTACGGCAGGATCGACTTCTTTTTGTGTGGGAGGATCGACAACACTTACAGCTACGGTAAGTGGAGGTTGTACTGCTATTTGGCAGACCATCCCCGCTGGTGGTGGTTCCTGGCAGAATGTTCAGACAGGGGGACTTACCTATTCTTTGCCTACAAACCTTATAGCGGGTTCTCATCAATACCGCGTTGTTTATACAAATTGTGAAAGCACGACTTGTCCGCAAGCAATTTCAAACGTGCTTTCAATTCAGGTACTTGCAGATCCATTTATTAGTATTTCTGCAAATGTTGGATTTATATGTGAAGGCGCAACAGTTACTATGTCTGCTGTACTCGGCGGAGGCGTCGGATGTGATCTCATCTGGCAATCACGAATTGGAACTACTGGTCCGTTTACTACGATTGCAGGTGCTAATGGCGTCAATCCATACATAACACCAAATACATTACCACCGGGCACATATGAATACAGGGCTATTTATGGAGATTGCGATCTTAACCTTAATTGCGGAGATGCTGTCTCCAATGTGATCACGCTCAACGTAGCTGATGATATAGAAGTAACCACTCAACCTTTGAGTATTGCTGAATGTGTAGGTGGAACAGATCAAATGACAGTTGTCATAACAGGTGGTTCAGGAATAATTTCATATCAATGGCAATCAAGTTCAGATGGAATAAGTGGGTGGGCTAATGCAAGTGGAACAGGATCTACAACGGCGACATATACACCTGCGAGCACAGTACCAGGAACTACATTTTATAGAGTATTAATCAATGCACCTAATAATGGATGCGAAC
>JAYUXX010000492.1:0-2804 GCA_043752765.1 Saprospiraceae bacterium
TTAATTTCTGACCAACTTCATGCCACCCAACACTCGTATCCACTGCATTGATTATAGCGGGCATGGCTTCAAACATCAATTCACAATCTTCACAGTTTCCTGGCGCCATCTTGCGAATAGAGGCTGATGATGTTGTTTGACTTTCCACATTATTCCTTCCTGAGCAGGCAAGAAAAAAAGTAATGAGTAATAGCAGTGATAGAGTTTGTATGCGTCGCAAAATTTAGAAGACTTAGCCACTACAATTACAATGAAAACCAATTAATTATTGCAGAATATTGATGAAGAGCCGGTTAGCTTAGACTAAAAGCAGATAACGGTGGAGGGCATCTTCCCAATGTGAAATCGAAGAGGATAATAGTCCACCGATCTTGTCACAATTCAATACGCTATATCTAGGACGAGGAGCAGGAGCGCCATATTCATCTGTGGTGATGGTGTGCACATCACAATGAATACTTGAGTGTTTAAAAATCGTTTTAGCGAAATCTGCCCATGTCACTTCACCACTATTTGCAAAGTTGAACACACCCTGAACTTTATCTTCTTGTTCGTCTTCATGGAGCTTGATCATGTCTTTCACTGCATCAGCAATGTCAAGGGTAAAAGTAGGAGCACCGATCTGATCACCCACGATTTTTAGTTCGTCTTTAATGCGTCCCAGTCGAAGCATTGTATTCACAAAATTATGTCCACCCGGACCATAAACCCAGGATGTACGGATTATCGTGTGACTGGCACCGGAATAAATAATTTCCTGTTCACCCTCAAGTTTTGTTTTGGCATAAACACTTTTAGGTTCAGTTGGATCTTCTTCTTTTAAGGGTCTGTGCAGATGATTGTCATACACGTAATCAGAAGAAAAGTGAACAAGATGCACACCCGCTTCCCAGCATGCCCTGGCTAGATAACCGGGAGCAAGAGCATTGTAAAGTGTAGCTTCTTTTTCATTTTTTTCGGCTTCATCTACTTTTGTATAAGCAGCGCAATTGATCCAATACTTTACCTGAGAAAGTGATGCAAGGGTACGATGCAGTTTATCGAGATCAGCGATATTCAACTGATTATGATCGAATGAAAACAGATTATATCCTTCTTTAAAACTCATACGTTCAACAAAGGCTTTGCCCAATTGCCCGCCGGCACCACTGACAATTACTGATGTCATGATTTGATGTTGTCTATTGTTCCCAAGGCAAGATCTTTTTCGGAAACGATATAAGAAGATCCCACATCCGGCCAGCTTATATTCAATTCTACATCATCATATCGTATACCCTGTTCAGCTCCCTTGTGATAATAGTTGTCACATTTATAACTGAAGATGGTGTCATTCTCTAACACCAGGTAGCCATGTGCAAAGCCCCGGGGAACCCAAAGCTGTTTTTTATTTTCACCAGAGAGTATAATTCCATAAGCCATGCCATATGAATCAGAACCCGGGCGCAAGTCAACCGCGACATCATACACTGAACCTTTCACAACCCTCACTAATTTTCCCTGTGCATGAGCACCTTGTTGAAAATGAAGTCCTCGTAATACACCTTTATCAGATTTAGCTTCATTGTCCTGAACAAATAATTCGGCATACGGTAACTGATATCGATGTGCGCTAAATGTTTCAAAGAAATAACCCCGGTCGTCTTTGAAAACTGCGGGTTCGATCATTACAAGGCCATCAATTTGAGTTGGTGATATTTTCATCTATGAATTAAGTGTCAGTTATTTCTGCCGGAAAAATATACGTACCGGTGAACCAGTAAATTCAAAAACATCCCTGATTTGATTCTCAATGTAGTGACGGTAATTGTCTTTAATCTCTTCAGGGTAATTGCAAAATAATGCAAAGGCCGGATATGGGAGTGGCAACTGAGTTCCGTATTTAATTTTAATCAAATGGCCTCTGAAGCTTGGTGGTGTTTGTTTTTGGGTGACCTCTTCGATGAGATCATTGAGTTTTGGAGTAGATATTTTACGGGCACGGTTTTCTGCAACCTGCAGGGCTATTTCAATTGCTTTGTATATCCGTTGTTTATCATGAACTGAAATAAATAGTACAGGCACATCTGAAAATGGAGCCATTTTTTGTTTGATTATGGTTTCAAAATCACGCGCTGTATTCGTTTCTTTCTCGATCAGGTCCCATTTATTGACAATGATCACGACACCTTTATTGCGTCGTTGTACAACTTGTAAAATGCTTAAATCCTGGCTTTCAAGGCCTGTGGTAGCATCTAGCATCAACATGCACACATCAGCTTCTTCAATAGCTTTTACAGTACGTATTACACTGTAGAATTCAAGATTTTCTTCCACTTGGCTTTTCTTCCGCATACCTGCGGTATCGATGATCATAAAGTCTTTGCCAAATTTATTATACCGCGTATGGGATGAATCTCTTGTGGTACCCGCGATGTCAGTTACGATATGCCGGGTCTCTCCCATGAAGGCATTTATAAGAGAAGATTTTCCCACATTAGGCCGGCCAATTACTGCTAATTTGGGTATATCAGAGGATGCTTCTTCTTCGCCACTCAGCGTCATTGCCATTTCATCAAGTACTTCTCCAGTGCCACTACCAGAAATAGATGACAGGAAAAAGGTGTGTTCAAAGCCAAGCCCATAAAATTCATTCGCAGCCAGGGACCTTTCATGATTGTCCACTTTATTGATAACTAAAAGCACTTTTTTATTTGATTTGCGAAGCATCGAGGCAACTTCAGCATCAAGATCTGTAATACCCGTCATCACATCCACCATAAAAATGATTACAGCTGCTTCTGCGATCGCAATTTCTACCTGTT
>JAYUXX010000493.1:0-6893 GCA_043752765.1 Saprospiraceae bacterium
AATCAGGGGGGTAAATGGGGTTATATAAATGTGGAAGGCAAAGTGGTAATTGAAGCAATTTTTAAATCTGCCTGGGCCTTTCATGAAGGTTTTGCAAGAGTTTTGCCCTTTAATGGTCCTGATCAGTTTATTGACAAGACAGGTAAACCTCTTCCATCGGAGAACTGGGCTGCAGCTGATGATTTTTCCAATGGAAGGGCAAGGGTAAAGGTTGGCAATGCATTCGGATATGTAGATGTTTTCGGCAAACTTATAATACAACCGTTATACACGCGGGGCTGGAATTTTGAAAATGGAATCTCTGTGATCGAATATCAGGAAAAACTAGGAGTTATTAACCTTACTGGAGAAAATGTCCTTGAACCTGAATATGATCAGATTAAGAAAGTTGCAGGGGGCTCAATCATCCTTTGCAAAAGGGGAAACACAGGTGTTGCTTTTGATAAGTCAGGCAAGGAATTGATAAAACGGGAAGGGGGACAATTCATCGACAGCGACGGAGGATTAATCTCGGTCCGGCAAAATGGTAAAATGTATCTCATGCAAATAACAGAGGATGCAAAAAAATCAAGTCACTATCTCAATATCATTTATCTCGAAGAAAATCTTTGGGCCGGCAAAATGGATAGTGGCTATGTCGTTTTGAATAAAGAAGGCAGTGTCATCAATCCAATACCCTATAACCAGGTAAATAAATTTTCAGATGGATTTGCGGCTTACAGTAAAGGAAACTTTTGGGGATACCTGGACACTTCGGGATCGCAGGTCACCGATGGAATTTTCGGACTTGCATGGGACTATAAGGAGGGATTTGCCAGAGCTGCATTCAAAGATGGAATTGCTTTTATAGGCAGAACTCAAACACTTGCCTTTTATCCTCCCGCGGGTTCTCTAGACATGAGAGATTTTTCTGAAGGACTGGCAGCAGTTTTGATAGATTGACATTAAAATTTAAATAGCAAGTATACGAATGTCGCGAATTTAAAAACCAAATGGTCGGCTGCACACCTCCAGCTAATCTCCTATCTTGAGAAGTAATGCAAAAGATCATCTTATTTATTTATTACTTCCTGATTGTCTTTTTCATCATTTCTTTTGCGTGCCGCAAAAACCCCACTTCTGAGATATATAATATTCAGAAGTCTTCTTATTCGAAGAAGGGTATGGTGGTGACAGCACATCCTTTGGCAAGTGACGTAGGCTTGGAAATACTGAAAAAAGGAGGCAATTCCGCAGATGCTGCGATTGCAGTACAATTAGCACTTGCAGTCGTGTATCCCCGGGCAGGAAATCTGGGAGGTGGAGGATTTTTCATTTATCGCGATAACAATGGCGAAATCTCTACACTTGATTTCCGGGAGCGTGCCCCCCTGGCCTCTAACCGGAATATGTTTCTCGATAGCTCTGACAATGTGATTGCAGGATTAAGTAAAACCGGAATACTTGCAGCTGGAATTCCGGGAACTGTTGCAGGTCTTGTAGAAACACATAAAAAACTTGGCAAATTGCAGCCTTGGTCCGCACTGGTAGAGCCTGCCATTAAACTAGCTCGGAATGGTTTTCGAATCACACAACTTGAAGCAAATCGCTTGAATGTCAACAAAGAATATTTTGCCCTTCTCAATCCGCCGGACATGCCTTTCTTGTCAAACGAACCCTGGGAGGCGGGGGATCTTCTTATTCAAAAAGAGTTGGCAGGTACGCTTCAATTAATTGCTGATGAAGGATTAGATGGTTTCTATTCCGGTGCTAATGCTGCAAGGCTTCATGAATTGTCAAAAAGCAAACACGGAATAATTACTAAGGAAGATCTCGAGGATTACAAAGTTAAATGGCGAAAGCCACTGACGTTGCGTTGGAGAGGTTATGAAATACATACGATGGGACTTCCTTCAAGTGGAGGGATCGTCATGGGCCAGATTTTAGAGATGATTGATGATAAAATTATTGATAGTCTTGGCTTTCGGCATCCACGGAATATTCATGTACTAGTTGAAGCAGAACGACGGGCTTTCTCTGATCGGTCAGTTTATCTTGGAGATGCTGATTTCTTTCCTGTTCCTGTTGATAGCATTCTTGATTCAACATACCTGGCAGCTAAGTTTGCGGATTTTAATCCCTTAAATGCAACAATTAGTCAGCTTGCCGATTCTTCCTGGATAAAGATGTCAAAAGAAAGTTTTGAAACCACCCATATTTCAATTGCAGATGCGGAGGGAAATGCGATATCTGTGACAACAACGCTGAACGATAATTTTGGGTGTAAGGTTTGGGTTCCGGGGGGTGGATATTTTTTAAACAATCAAATGGATGACTTTAGCATTAAACCCGGTTCACCGAATTTGTTTGGATTAATTGGTGCAGAAGCAAATGCCATCGCCCCAAATAAACGGATGTTGAGTTCCATGACTCCAACTATCGTAGAAAAGGATGGAAAATTGTGGCTGGTTGTAGGAACTAATGGAGGTCCTACGATCATAACAAGTGTGCTTCAGGTAATCTTGAATTTAACGGTCTACAATATGAATATCGATCAGGCTATACAAGCAAGCCGATTTCATCATCAATGGTTTCCGGATGAGATCATGTATGAAAAAAATGGATTAGCACCTGAATTAATGGATACCCTTTCACGTATGGGCCATCAATTTAGTTCACTTGATTATATTGGTATGATTGAAGCAATTATGATCGAAGAAGATAGCCTTCTGCATGGTGCTGCAGATCGTAGAGGTGATGACGATGCGAAAGGTTGGTAGGATATGTTATTAGTTTTTGAATACATCATTATCGACCCTTAAAATACTATCATAGAATAAGCGAACTCTCTTTATTCATAGTAGGTTTTAAATTTATAATCTTTACCGACATTTCAATCAAACCTTTGTACATCTTTTCTTCACTTAAAATAGCTTCAGACCCAAGTAAAATAAATTGTTGCCTGGCTCTCGTAACGGCAACATTCAATTTACGATCGACTCCCTCCGCATTCAGGGATACGATTCGGGATAGATTTTGACGATTATTTACGGCACAAGACATAATGATGACATCTCTCGCTCCACCCTGGTAGCGTTCTACTGTGTCCACAGAGACACCCTGCAGATTTAGCTTCAACAAATGTGCTTTATGCAGAATAGCTGCAATTTGTGCCCTGAAAGGAGTAATGACCCCAATCGACCAATCCATATTTTTTTCAGCAAATTTTGCTTGCCACAGCGAGATGATTTCTATTACCTTATCCGCTTCTTCCTGGTTAGTCTTCAAATAACTTTCAGAAAGTATTGCTCGTGTCGGCAGATAAACCAATCGCTCATGAAACAAGGGATTGTCTGTATCGCCCGTCAACTGATTTAACAAGGCCTTTTGATTCTCGGGATGAAGGCAAGTCAATTGTTTTTGATAAACATATTGATTTGAAAAACGCTGAATATCCAGATGCATCCTCCCCTGTTCACTTAGGTTGCCGATCACATGATACCAACCTTTTAAATTGTAAAGTCTATAGATTCTTTCAAAGTATGACATGCTCATATCGGTAAGTCCGATTTTTTTTGCCCATTCCGGATCTCCCTTAATCTTACTTAACTGGGATGACTGTGTGCATACAGCAGGCAATTGCATATGATCGCCTATCAATATTGTTTTTTTGAATCTCGTAAGTAAACCTGCCATCGCAGGCTCCAATATTTGAGAAGCTTCGTCAATAATGGCTACATCAAAGCGGACAAGTTTGAATATCTCACTCTTGCCTTGCAGGGATGCTAGTGTACCAACGAAAATGCGTGTACGGTCCAATAGTTCTCTGATAGAAGCTCGCTTATTCATAGGTTCAATGACCTTATCTAACAGCCGCTCTTTATATTTTTCTCCGCTAGCTGCTCTGGATCCAATCCGTATGTAATGGTCTTGAACTTCTTCACCCAAATCGTGAAGGGACTGACAGATTTCATCAACAGCTTTATTTGTATAAGCCAGAAGAGCAATTCTGGCATTCGTGTGATTAAAATAGTACCATACCCAGCTTTTCAACATTCGACTTGTCTTTCCTGTGCCCGGTGGCCCCCAGAGCAAATAAAGATTGTTTGCACTCAAAGCCTCCTGATATAAAGATTGTTGCGTTTGTGTTAGCCCGTCAGGTGATGGCCAGATTCTGACCTCAGAAGGAACGACCGGTTTTGATAACCCGAAAATTAATTGACGATGATAAATGTCTGCAGCCAGAAAAGTCCATAGAGATTGGAATAGCGACCTAAAGCTGCTATCCAGCAAGTCATGTTCAATATTCCATTTATAAGTTTTTTCAATCTGATCTGTATGCACCTGGTTGTTCCGAAGCCTGATAACAATTTCAATAGCATCTACGTAAAGGACATTCGCACGGTGCAATTGATATTTGGTTGGATCCACGAGTACTTCCGCGTGATAAGGATACATGATTGCAATATCTCCAGCTCTGAAATTTGCCAATGGATTTGTTTGTTCACTTCGTTTAAAAGTTAGAATGGTTTGAAGTGTAGATTTTTCTATATTCATCAATTCCAAACCTTGCAGAATCTGGTACCGCTCTTCTTTTAATTCAATTTTGTCTAACCATAATCCAGCAAGCCCTCCCGCGCCTTCTACACCTTCATTTCCAATCCTTGCAAGCATATGCTCTCTCGTAATAAAGGCAGTAAAAAATTTCATGTAACTCTGCTCTCCGGGAGAAAGACCTGAATAGACTTTATGCCATAGTTGAATATTCGTCTGAATAAATCCCTTCAGATTTTCATTTCTTTCCGGTGTAATCTCGTTCAAAACGTCGCGTGAATCCTTATGATCAAGTTTCATAAGTCTGAACTGCAGCAATACCAGCTGATTGCGATTCTGAATCGTTTCCTTCTGAATAGACTCTACAGAAACAGCAAATCGAAGTGGCTCCACAGCATTGGATGAATAGAGAATGTAATTCATTCTGTGCTGGGTCGGTCCATGAACGGATTTTATCAACAACTCATAAAGCAAAGTCTGGTGATAGTGTTCACTATTTAATCCATAACTATTAGGTTTGAAAGCCTTACCGCTTTTCAATTCAATAATCGAAGCCCCTTTTTCACCTTCATGTTGATAATAAAGGTCAAGTCTTCCCTTAATACCATACTGTGGACTAAAGTAACTTGGCTCAATGACACATTCACGCTTGTCAATTCCTTCAATAGGAAACGTGTTATCAATCACTGACTTAATATTATCGAAATGGGATTTCATTTGCCGATACATCCCTTTCAATTTATCATCAGATAATTGGACAAATTCAACAGGATATATTTTAAAAGATTGTGTGAAGAGATCTTCGTATAGTTGAGTAGAGTCCCGGATCAATTCATCAAGAAAAAAATTTGCTACCTGCCCTACCAGGATTGCGTCTGTGCGATCCGAGGGGAGAAATTGATTGATTAAGTTGATAGCTAGTGGGTCAGATCCATTTGACCATGTTGTTGCCACGCTGGTGACATCCATTAGAAGGTCAGGCATTATTACTATAAAGCCTGGAATGTAATGGTTTTCCTCTGTGCTCTCAATGTCAGTGAGTCCAAGTATTAATGGAAGACCTATTTCATCCAGACCAAGTTCCAGCGTATCTGCAAAAATGTCATTCTTGCCTTCCACATCATAATGGACTACACAGTTGAAGTCAGGTTGATCTTCGTCAATTACGGATAACTGCTTATTTACTCTATCCCATTCAACAGCGACAACACGTGCAAATTTCTTCTTAAACCGTCCTGAATGTCTCGCAGGGGGAAGTTTTGGTAGCGGGGGGATATCCACAACTAATGACTCGTCTGTAGAAACTTCTTTTTTATATATCGATACCAGATATTCTATTGATGCCTTGAGGATTGGATACAAATCACTATCCGGCAGATTTCTTTCCCGCAATTCTTTGCGAACGATTTGCAATGCATAAGACCAGCCTTTTGTAAGTTGATATTTTGTTGAGATATAACTTACCCGTGCAAAAAGAGTATTAAAATGCAGCGCAGAAGCCTCGCCTAACGCGGCAATGAGATCGTTAAATATTCGTAATAAATAAAGATTCTTTTCTGAATCTTCATTTATTTCATTCAACACCCGATGAAATAATTTTTCAAACTCGTGAAGCCTTGGATGCATAACTGGTAGTAAAAATTAAAAGTACGGGAGTTTAAGGATTAGATGGAAATTCTTCTTTTCGCTAAAGAATAGAAAGCCGAATAGGGAAATTAAAATTTTGGCTCCCAGCCCCTTGATTAATAGAGATTTTAGATCAAGACTTAATTAAAATCGAACATTCTTCTCTTGTCAGTCCTGTCAAACCCTAATTAGTTATAAATCATAATATAACAGTTCCAAACGCTCATTACCTTTCCCGGATGATCATTCCAGATTTTTCAGATTTTAATCCAAATCTCAGCGCCGGCAGCATGGCCATATTTAACCTGTGACTGGCATTTCGCATGTTTGGAGTAGCCCTGGAAATGCGTATTTCCGACTTTAAAAGAGTGGCAGATTTTCCAAAATCAGTGATTGTGGGACTTACCTCTCAATGGTTGGTCCTGCCGATTTTGACTGTATATCTTATTCACATTTGGAATCCGATTCCCAGTGTTGCGCTAGGATTGCTTTTAGTAGCTGCATGTCCCGGGGGGAACATCTCTAACTACGCAACCCACTTGTCCAAAGGCAATGCTGCGCTTTCAGTTACGCTTACGTCCTTTGTCACGGTCAGTTCCATCATAGCAACTCCACTGGCTTTTGTCGGATTTGCTTTATTTGTTCCTCAGGTGAGACCTTTATTGGATGAGATAGAATTGAAGCCATGGAATATTATGAAGCTCCTTATTTTGATCGTACTGCTTCCATTGATT
>JAYUXX010000494.1:0-6880 GCA_043752765.1 Saprospiraceae bacterium
CAATAGAACAGAAAGAAAAATCCGTGGGAACATAACCATCCTAGGATCCAAATCTGGGGAAAATCCAAGTGACTATCCCAGTATTACTTATATAGAAACTGTAAGGAAAGAGCTCATAGGACTGAAGTCAGGACGGAGCGCCTAAAAGTGCCAATCTACCATTGCAGGGAATCAAAAAAATACCTGTTATGGACCAAATCACTTTTGATCAGCTACCCAATGCTGTATCCCGATTACATTCAAGGATGGACTCTATGGAGACCATGCTTGAAAACCTTTCTCGTTTCAAACCACATGAACCAGATGAATTACTCACTGTAGAGCAATGCGCCGAATTTTTGAGCATCAGTGTTCAGACTGTTTATGGACTCATTGCCAGGAATCAACTACCTGTGATGAAGCGCTCAAAACGCTGCTACTTTCTGAAGAGTGATCTGCTGAATTATCTGAAGGAAGGGAAGAAGAAAAGTCCTGCAGAGATAGCAGTGGGGATTGCGACCAACTTACATTCCAAAAGAAAAGGAGGTAGAAGATGAGCCAGAACGACAACTACATAAAAGAAATTTGGCTTGCTATTCAGAAATTTGTCGAGGAAGACTACTCAGTAATCCTCTGTCGTGCTGAAGATGAAACAATTAATGGAAAACTCAAAAAAGCCAAGTCACCACTTGTGCAAACGTGGTCAGATAAAACTGATCAAAAGCTAAGCCTCGCATCCCTTTCCTCTATTCTTTACAGGTATCCACATACTAAAGTTTCTATAGGAACTATCTGTGGGGAGGCCTCAGGAAATCTGGAAATCATTGATATCGATCCTAAGCATTGGGAAGGTATAGTAGTAGTATTCCTTGTAACACTGAAAGAAACCTTTCCAGAGCTTTACGCAAAATTAAGGATCCACAGAACACCTTCTGGTGGCCTTCATATCATATACAGATGTGAGCAACCTATTGGAGAGGGAAGCATGAAGTTAGCCTACAAAGAGGGAGTGAAAGATGCCGGCATAGAAACGAGAGGGCAAGGGGGATACTTTATTGTACCGCCATCAAAAGGCTACTCAGTTTTTCAGGATGTGCCCATACCTGTCATTACAAGATGGGAACGTGACTGCTTGATAAATTTGTGCAGAATGTTTGATGAGAAGAAGAAAAAGGTCATATCCCCATCGAACAAGCAGTATGAACGAATCTTCACAATAAACCCATATGATGATTTCAATGCATCACATGAAGGTTCTCAGGTGTTTGTTCAACATGGTTGGCAGGAGGATTCAGATACGCAGATCTATACATACTATACCAGGCCTGGTAAAGATGGAGGTAAGTCAGCTTCATACAATAAGGACAAGAAATGCTATTACAATTTTACTTCTTCTACTGATTTGGAACCAAGCAGAGGCTATTCCCCCTCTGCGTTACTGTGCCACTTGCAATTCAACGGCGTTTACAAACAACTTTATCGGTATCTGACGGAAAGAGGGTATGGTAGATTAAAACCAGAATACGAATCTAAGTGCGTCAAGAAATTCGCTGAAACCGGTAAGGAGTTACCTAAATATTTTTCCAAAGATGCACAAGCAGCTCTTGTCAAAGCTGTACAGGAGCGAGAGGAGAAGTATCCTCATGGCACATTCTGGGAATATATACCCGAAAGTGATAGTTATCTAATCAATCGTGAACTACTCTTACAATTCATGATCGCAATTGGATTATGTCTTTTTAAAGGTGAGCCTTGTTTGGTGAATGGACAGTTTATTCACAAATTGAAGGAAGACAGGAAGAAGCCTGGCGCAAGAGACATTTTTAGAATGTTAAACGGCTGGATCCGAGAAGGTAACAAGGAGGTGTTTAATAAGATACGGCATGAGTTTAGTAAGTTTTGGCAATATCATGGAGAACATATGGTAGGCGTTCTCCCTGAATTAGATTCCAAGCGAATTCTCCGGTCCAGTTCTGCAGCCTCCTATAATTTCTTTCCTAATACCATACTTGAAATTACTAGTAAGGCAAAAAATGAAATTCCTTACGAACAGAAGCCAAATTCGTTGATTTGGGCACATAATGTCCGTGAAAGACCCTGGAAGTATGCTACCCCAGACGAGCAAAAGAAATGTATCTACGGTGATTTCCTCAGCAAAGCGATACTTGGCTCTGCTGATTACTTAAAATTGATAATCGGATACTTGTGCTGTGGCTATAAAGGTCCGAATGAAAATTACTTAATTGCGCTCCTGGAATCTATCGAAGCAAGTTTAGGGGGAGGGACCGGTAAAGGATTCTTTATCAAAATCCTTCGATTCTGGACCGGAGTGCTTGTCCGAAATGGAATCGCTGTCAAAAAGGATATTGAACAGTTGCTTCAGAGTTGGGATGGTGAGGAGATTTTCCACCTAAGCGATTTTCCCAAGGGAATCGATTTAAGTTACTTAAAGCACCTGGTTTCTGACGATAGCCAACTGAAAAAGCTATATAAGGATATCATGAATATCGCTTCGGAGGATATGCCAAAATTCGTCGTTAGTGGTCAATTTGGCCTCAATGTAGAGGATGATGGGGGTAATAGGCGAAGGGTCCGGATGCTTCCTTTCAGCAGCGTATTTCAAGGCCATGACAGTTTAAGGAGAGCCTATGGTGGAGAGCTACCTGATATTTGGACTGAGGCAGATTGGAATGGATATTTTTCAATTATTGCCGATGCTGTCCAAGCCTACCTGGCAGTTAGGAGTCTTGAAATTGTCGAAAACGACGAGTTATGGTTAAAAAGTTATGATGCAATGTATGCTCACAATGATTCTTATCTAAGAGAGGCAATCGATGAGGCTTCCGAGGGCTGGTGCGGCAAGGATTATTGGTTTTCGGATGAGATTTCGGAATGGTACACTGCCGTCTGTGAACGAAACCGAGTCTTACCATCTGAAAGAATGGTGGGAATGCGAAAGGTTCATAAAGCTGTTAAAGGGTATTTGGAAAGGTACCGACATTACTCATATGAATACGGGAAAGATAGGATATCGAACAATGGATCGCGTCCATGGATTGTCAGGATTAGAAAACTAAATGACGAATAGTGAGTTCCGTGAAAAGCACCAACTAATCGACTGGAATCATGCATGTTTGACCGGAATGTTACCGGAATGATGATGCAGATTCCGGTCAAATTTTAATTTGAACATCAGTTGTTTAGGAGCACTTTTTCCCTTTGACCGGATTTTCTGGAATAAGTTGATAATTAATAAAGGGGGTAGACCAAATAAGTATCACATTGAAAACTGAAACGAAGACGAGTGGATGCATCATGAAATATAAAAAGTCCGCAGGGGAGAAATATTTCCAGCTTTCCGGACATCACTATAAAATTCATATAACAATTGGAGACGAAAGATAGATACCGGCAGTTCCTTGAGAACAAATACTCCAACCAATACCAAGAGTTACTTAGGCTCGAGCAAGCTAATAAAGAAGCAATGCAATTACCGAAGGATAGTATAATCATTCGTCTCGAATCTATGGGCTTTCGCCGTGCTGCAGTGAATGCTTTATCTGATACTCACTATTGCTCTACACCATGCGACAAAAAAGGTGAACATAGTCTGATCGTACAAATTGGGGATGGTGTCTATAGTAAATCTGGGGAAAAGAGTATTAGCTATGAACAAGGTGTGGACGCCAGTAAATCATATGGACAAATCCTAAAAGAGGGTTTTTATACGCTTGATGAATTTGATTTGGTATTAGATAAAATGGAGCGAAGTCATTGGTACCGAAGGAAGACGGACACTAAAACAAGGCTATTACTTTCCATGCTTCAACGTAGAGTGTATGATGCGCTTCCGACCATCTTTCCCTGGTCGCAAGGCAAGGTGATTGCCGTAGACGCTGGCATGCCCTCCCGTACTGCCCAGCGTTTTTTTGGCAATCACGTTCTATTTGATAAGGTCAGAAATGGCATCTACATGAAAAAAATCATATTTGACGAAATGTAACGTATTACTCCCGAGCCGCTTTTTGGAGAGTTTTAGAGGATATGTGGTCAGGTTAGCCAAATTAGCCACATTAAATCGGTATTTGCCGTTGATTTTGGGTTTCCAAAATGACAATTTTTGAAAGTTAATCTTGAAGTAGCTCTGCCCCCGCTACTTTTTATGGACGTTTTAGCCGTCGTTTTAGTTTGGTCGAGAGACTAATAACACCATTTCTGAAAAAGCTTGTGCATGTCTTCTGCTCTTATTGAGTTAATCGCTTCCCCAAATTTATTCGCAGGATAATGCCTTCTCCAATATAATAATAGATTGACCCTTTGGAGCAATTTAATTGAATACCTTCTTCCATGGCAGTAACAAATTCCTTTTTCTCGATCTGTTTGATTTTAACCGTCTTGGTTTCCAGGATACTGACTTCAATTTTGGAATCCCTTATCCTTTCCTCATAAGCCTTTTTAGCGCAATGATACACGCAATTCTATGCTCTTTAAGACTTATAAATGTCCGGTTGTTTATGGTTACCTTCCTATCTGAAAACTAACTAGGTTGATTATCAGATAGTTATCTCTAATGCGGTACAAATAGGGTACAAAACTTGGGTTAAATTGTCAGAACATTGCATTTACCACTCCATTATGGGTTGGAGCTCTTTAGGTAAATGTTTGTATGCTCATTATCAGTCCTTCTTATTTATTATTTAGCTTATTATGGAACGTATTCAAAAAGAAATTTACGAAAGACATAGTGGCTGCGAGAGATCCTGGGAAGAGAATGTTCTTCGGATCAAAAGGTGTAATTATCATATTGTAAAAGACTTTTATCCAGGAGGCGATCAACCTAAAGTATTTGCAAAATTATATCAACACACTCCGAGGGCGAGGAAATTCAAAAAACTCAGAAGCCTGAAGAGCAAAAAAAATCCGAACGTCTCTGGCTCCAATACGAGGAAATTCAGACGAGGCACTTGGCCATCATACATAGCAAAATTCGGTAAGAAATTTTATCCGGTAGAATCTATAACAGAGCACCTATTTACAGTGCTGGGCAAAGCATTAGGTCTCGAAATGGCCGAGACTCAGTTGTGTATTATTGAAGGGCAATTGCGTCTTGCGAGTAAAAATTTCTTATCCAAGAATGAACGGCTCTTCCATGGGGCCGACCTACTTTCGCAATATTTAGGAGATGATGATTTTATTAATCTCATAAACGACACAAAGATGGACGGAGAATTGTTTTCATGTGAGGATGCTCGTAACGCAATTGACAAGGTTTTCCCATCCGAAAGCTATGAGTTATTATGCAAGTTCGATCAAATGTTAGTTTTAGATTGTATTCTAGGAGTAAATGATCGTCATTATTATAACTGGGGGATCATCACAGATATAACCGGAGTGCAATCTGCTCGTTTTGCGCCTTTATTCGATACTTCACGTGGTTTACTGTGGAACTATACCGAACAACAGCTTGCCAAATATGTTAAAGGTGTAGATAGGAAAAAATTCATTGAAAAATATGTTAATGGGTCAAGGGCTCAATTATCAGTGACAAATCTTAACAAACCGTCTCATTTTGAGCTGATAGAAAAGCTCAGCAGTGCAGTCCCGGGGATAAGGCACGAGGCCGAAGTGATCTTGCATAACGCAGAAGATCGAATATTAGGGGCACTCTATCATGGATTTGAGCGTTTACTTAGTGAGAACCGTATTAAGTTAATTGAGGAAATTCTTAGAACTCGAATTTCCCTAACTTTGAGGAGTCTAGGATTATGAAAAAACTTAAAAAGGCAGTAGAAGCGGCGCAACAATATTTAGCTGATCTTATACGGCCAGATGGCCATGAAAAAATAACAACACCTAATGAGGTGGCTGAGTTTGTGCTATTATTTGAAAATATGCCAGTTGGCATCCTGTCACTTGAAGGTGCAATGTGGTCTTTTAAATATACTATTGAGTTTCAAAGACAGAATAAAATCAAACCTTTACCTGAATTTCCAGATACTCGAAAAGTGTATCATTCTCCAAGCTTATGGCCATTTTTTGCATTCCGGATCCCTGGAATGAATCAACCTATTGCAAAAAAATTAGCCCACAAAAAAGGAATACCCGAGGGGAATATAGTCAGACTGCTCGATCTTTTCGGCAAGAAGAGTATCAATAACCCTTTCGAACTCGAATTGAAAGACAATTAGGACGAGTTCACGTCAGAGTTCTAAATAACTCTCTATTGCGGCTTTTTATTTATAAGCTTTGGCTTAATTTAGATATGTTTTCACTAATGGGACCAGCCCTACCGCCGGGTAGTTAGTTGGTCCTTTGTTATAAGATGAACTTTGAAGATGAAGTCATCACTATAGGTAGCTACAAGCGGTAATTAGATCGAAGCTACTTTTCCCCTTTTGTGAGTTAAATAGATCTATTGTTTTATGATGCTAGATACTTTGGACACCTCTATCACCAGCTTACTGGAATCAACATTGGTATAATCAAGCTTTACAAAACCTATGTCTATATTGAAATAAGCGATCAGAGATGAATTGCCTACGGGACTTGTGCCTGTGGCGTGTATTATATAACATTCCATCTTTCCTAAATAAGTTTCAACTAACGTGATGTCCGTAATGGTGTAATTATTCTCGACATCTATAATGCCTTCCCATTCTCTCCATCGTATATCAGCCCAATTATTAGATACCTTATTCAATGTCCATTGCCATTTATTTCCAATTACATAAGGTGCTTGAATGAAAGGGAATGGGTTAATCTCTAGAATATTAAACATATTATTCCTTGGAGGGTGTATCCAAACATTGTACTCATTTTCCACTAAACCTGTGCCTTCAAAAAGAACTTTTTGACCATCGTTTAAAAGGTAATCGTATGTTATTACTGATTGCTCGAATCC
>JAYUXX010000495.1:0-2784 GCA_043752765.1 Saprospiraceae bacterium
TACATCAAAGAAGCTCACGATTCTTGCATTTCAGAGATTCCCAAAATTGGAGTTCAACTTGCAAAAAGCAAAGAATGGACTTTATTCTAATCTAAAGATATTTTGAAGAGTTAGGTTTTGACTAATGTGCTGCCTCAAGCACATGTACCAGGTCGCCCTGCTTCATGTACTGACCAGGAGACTCGTGGCAAAGCAGCCATCTTTTCATTTCGAGACCATAAGCATAACCGGTTAGATTTCCGTCTTTCCCCACTACTCTATGGCATGGAACGACGATTGGCAGAGGGTTCATGCCATTGGCACGGCCTACTGCACGGAATGCATTTTTATGTTCGAGTACTTCCGCGACATCGGCATAGGTTCGGGTCCGTCCATACGGAATCAATTTCACCATTTTCCAAACTTCCTGATGGAAGGCTGGTGCGTCGCAGAAGTCAAGTCTGAGATCAAATTCTTTCCGTGTTCCCTGAAAATACTCCCCAAGCTGAGCAGCACACTCTTTGAGACAGTCAGGAATAGGGAGCAATTCACCCCCGATGTCTTCCTTCCGAAAGCTAATCCGAGATATACCTTTTTCAGAACCTTCGAGAGTGATTTTACCCAATGGTGAGGGTATAGTTGCCTGATATATCATAAATGCTATGGTTATGGGAGTAAGGGAGTCGAAATATAGAGAATATTCTAATATTAATTTATTGTAAAGTGTCTTTCTGTGAACACTGAAAACCATTCGAAAGACAAGCCTATGGTTTACATACCTTTGCAATGCAATTTTGATTTGTTACGACATGAAATTTATCCTTCTTATACTTGGCGTCTACCTGGTCTACAGATATTTTCTGCGCAAGCCGAAGGCATTGACCCATCCGCAAGAACCGGATCTCTTCATTCCTCATGAAGAGGTAAAAATGGAACATGAAAAGAATAAGTGAACTGATACTCTATAAAGATCACCATATCATCGGTCTGAATAAACCTTCGGGATTACCCTCACAACAGGATAAATCCGGGGAAAGCAATGCTCACCAAATGGCGATGGCGTATGCTCAGCGTGATCTTTTCATAGTACATCGTCTCGACCAAAGGGTGAGTGGAGTTCTCGTTTTTGCAAAAACAAGAGCCGGTGCTACCACGATATCCAAACAATGGAATGATGACACAACCCGGAAAATTTACATTGGCATCGTTCCGGTTGCAGACATTCCGGCTACCGGAACATTGAATCATTACCTCACCTACGACAATAAGATCAATTTTACCACAGCCCACAAAGAACCGCTTGAGGGAACAGACGAAAGTATTCTTGACTATAAAGTGATCCAGCAACTGGACAATTTTATGGTGCTCCAGATCCAATTGATCACAGGTCGAAAACACCAGATCAGAGCCCAACTCTCTGCGATCGATATTCCGATAAGAGGTGATATTAAATATGGATCCAAAAGAACCAATCCGGACGGCTCTATTGATCTGCATGCCTATTCACTCGAGTTCTTACATCCTTCTTCGAAAAAACCTATCAAAATGCTTGCACCATTTCCTGAAGAAGGATTGTGGAAGCATATCGACATCTCGCTGATTGGATAATCCTAATACGAAATTTAAAATGACAGAAATAAAACGCACAGATATCAGCCAGTTAGGTGAATTCGGATTGATAGACCGGATAGCCGCCAAAACAAAAATTGTCCGCCATGATACACGCACTGGTATTGGTGATGATGCAGCTATATTAGATTATGGAGGTGAACCAGTCATTGTGACAACGGACTTATTGGTCGAGGGCATCCATTTCGATCTGATGTATCATCCACTTAAACATTTGGGATACAAAGCTATCGTTGTGAACCTTTCTGACATTTGTGCGATGAATGCTATCCCAAAACATGTAACCGTTTCACTTGCGATCAGTAACCGGTTTTCCGTAGAAGCTATTGATGAATTATACGAAGGCATCCGGCTTGCGTGTGAAAAATATGACGTGGATCTGGTAGGTGGTGATACGACATCGTCGCCGAAAGGTTTGATTATCTCTGTTACTGCGATAGGCGGAGTATCTGCTGACCGAATTACGTATCGAAGTGGAGCTCAACCGGGTGATATACTTTGTGTAACAGGAGATTTAGGTGCGGCATACCTTGGTCTGCAAATTCTGGAACGAGAAAAACAAGTCTATCTCGCTGCTCCTGATATGCAACCTGAATTAAGTACCAAGACATATATCGTGGGGCGACAATTAAAACCAGAAGCAAGATTAGAATCCGTAAAGTATTTTGAAAAAGTAGGACTTTTACCCACCGCAATGATTGATATTTCAGATGGTCTTGCTTCAGATCTTCTGCATATCTGCAAAGCATCCGGTACTGGAGCATTTATTGAAGAAGCGAAAGTGCCTATACATGATGAAGCGCGTATGCAGGCTTTGGAATTTAATATGGATCCGATCACATGTGCACTCAACGGTGGAGAAGATTATGAGTTATTATTTACTGTTTCACTGAAAGATCTTGACAAAGTTCGTTTCATGGACAGCGTATATATCATTGGCGAAATCACACCAAAGGAAGATGGTGTGACGCTGCATACCAGTGGAGGACAAATTCATCCTGTCACAGCACAAGGCTGGGTGCATTTTTAGTTATGAGGGATTAAGAGGGCAAAAAGCAATTTTGACTCTTAAATGGCTACGCGTTGATCAATGAATCGTAAATCGAATATATTTTATCGATTTCCCTTCGCCCAGATGTTTTTTCTCATAGTATGTTTTATGCTCGAGTTCATTAT
>JAYUXX010000496.1:0-6857 GCA_043752765.1 Saprospiraceae bacterium
TTAATCTGGGTGAATAAATCCATTGAAATGGGAAATGAAAAATTCTGGGTATTGCGTTCCAAATCTTTAATTCAAGCGGGTCTTGGCGATAAGAAAGGAGCCATCATGACAGCTAAAAAGTCACTTGAACTTGCCAGAGAAGAGAAAAATAATGATTACATCAAGATGAATGAAGAATCCATTGCAGAATGGAAGAAGGCTTAACTATCCGAAGGAAGTTTGCCTGAGGCATATGAAAATAATTTTGAAAATCCCGGTGTAGATCTACATCGGGATTTTTTTTATTGAGGTGCAGTGAACGATTTATTTTTAGTGAATGCGGTGATAATAAGACTCATCATCATGACGGCCCCACATCCGATCACATTATACCAAAGAAATCCAATTTCAGTTTTCCAAAAAATAATCAATACTAAAGACTGAGCAAAAAGAGCTGCTATAAAAACAGAAGTTGATGTAACTTTTTTCAGAAAGAACGCGGACATAAAAATCCCAAGCACAGTACCATAAAAAATTGAGCCCACGATATTCACAAACTGTATCAGGTTTTCGAAAAGACTTCCAATACTCGCAAACCCCATTGCAATAAAGCCCCACATAAGCGTAAACCCTTTAGAAGCATATACATAATGCTTGTCAGGTGCTTCTCTGCGTACTAGTCGTTTATAGAAATCAATTGTCGTAGCTGATGACAATGAATTTAATTCAGAAGCTGTTGATGACATACCTGCGGAAAGAATCGCAGCGATTAAAAGCCCGATAATACCTTTAGGAAGAAAGTCAAGAATAAACCTTATGAAGATATAGTCACGGTCATTCGCTTCAGCTTCCGGTAAGGTAGTTTGAATGAGTGTTTTCGTTTCTGTGCGGATTTGATTTTCCCTTTCTATACTTTCTAAGAGCTCCGGAGATTCTACAGTCTGATTAGTACCTGAAAGTATATCTGTGTACAATGCCTGACGATTAGCGTGTTCATCATTCCATTGCTCTTGTAACTGTGTGTATTCATTTCCGGCAGAGGAGCTTATCATTGCCTGTTCAACCTGAGAATTGAAGAAGACCGGGGATGCATGAAATTGGTAAAACACAAATACCATTACACCTGCGAAGAGAATGACAAATTGCATGGGGATCTTAAAAAATGCGTTGAACATAAGTCCAAGGCGGCTTTCTTTTATGGACTGTCCTGTGAGGTAACGTTGCGCCTGTGACTGATCCGTACCGAAATATGCTAATGCCAAGAATGTTCCACCCGTAATGCCAGACCAGAACGTATACCGGTTATTTATGTCAAAATTGAAATCAACTATATTCAATTTTCCATGTGCTCCGGCAAGACGAAGCGAATCCACAATTCCAATTCCTTCGGGTAATAAATAAAGTGTAACTGCTACGGCTGTAATGATCCCACCGATCATAACTGACATTTGTAATTTGTGAGTGACGTTGACTGCAGTTGTGCCACCTACAAATGTGTACAAGGTTACCAATGTTCCAATAATAATGATGGTCATATTTAGGTTCCAGCCCAGGATGGCAGAGAAGATGATGGATGGTGCAAAAATTGTAATGCCGGCTCCAAGTCCTCGCTGAATAAGGAACAGAAGCGAAGCTAATAATCGGGTGCGCAAATCAAATCTTTGTTCCAGATATTCATACACCGTAAAAACTTTCATTCGAAAGAATCGAGGTATGAAAACAATACAAATGATAACCATTGCAATCGGCAGTCCAAAATAAAACTGGATGAACCGCATACCATCTGAAAAAGCCTGGCCGGGTGTAGATAAAAAAGTGATTGCGCTTGCTTGCGTGGCCATTACGGATAAGCCAATGGTCCACCAGCGTGATTTCTGATCGCCCAGTAGATAAGAATCAATGTTTTTGTTCTGGCGTGTTTTCCAAATTCCGTAAATGACGATAAAAGAAATCGCACCTATCAGGACAATCCAATCCAATAAACTCATACCTAATGAGAATTGAAAATTAATCTGAGGAGATAGAAAAGAATTACCAGAAATACATTAAAACCCAGAATCAATATGTAGATCCTTTTCCATTTAAGTTCCGGTTGGTTTGTCGACGGTATTTTGGCTGGTTCCACCTTTAATTCAGGATTTATTTGCTTTAAAACCTAATGAAATAATATTGCTAAGCAAGCGATAGGCTCCGGGTACACCCGCAGGAAGATGCCGGAACCATGACAGTCCGGAGTATACATAATATCCTTCTCCATAGGGTGCTACGAGGATTGAACCTTTAGATGGGGTTTCACCGGTATCATTCATTTCAAGAAGGGGAATAAAATCATTGCTCCATTGATTCGGATAATACAAACCTCTTTCCTGTACCCATCCATTGAAATCAGAGGATCCAATTTTATTTGGGAAATTAAATGCGACATGGTCAGGTAGTAAAACAGTCACTGGCGTCATTTCTTCCGTTACTCTGTCCCTTGACAATGTTAAAGGGAATGGAGCTATTTCTTCTGTGACCAGACCTCGATTGACATTGTATTGTACAATCATGGTACCACCCGTTTTCACCCATTCAAAAAGAATTTTATTCTTGTAAGCTAATGCGTCAATCGTATTAAAGGCCCGCACACCCAGCATAACAACCTGATAATTTTCCAGCATTGATGATGAAATGCTCGTGGCATCAATTATATCAACATCATAACCTAACTGACTCAGCCCTTCTGCAACATCGTCACCGGCACCATCAATGTATGCAATGGGTCTTGGTAAAACTTTGATATCAACACTATTTAGTTTTATGCGTGCATCCCGCACCACCGACATGTAAGGCAGATGGTCATAATCAATGTTGGCCACTGTATGGTGATAGGTTTTATCGTTAACTGTTATTTCAGGAAGAAGCGTAGCCGTTGTAGTCAAATTGGGCGGCGTAATGACAAAGCCAATTGCTATACTTTCACCCGCCTTCGCAAATGTCCAGGGTAGCTGTTCAGGTGTAATTTTCCAACCCGGTTCTGCGATTTTCAAATTTAAAATTCCTGAAACGCTGTCCTGAATAGCCGTTAATGTCATGTGGATCATTCGTTCCTGACCTTTTGCAAAAAGTAATACATCCGCATCCCGATCTATAGCTACAGGCGGGGTAATTAATAATGGACGATAGATTTCACCCTCTGCCGGGTCGATTGTTCTATAGACTACCGGTATTTGAAATGTGATAGGTTGTCCGGCAACTAAGATCTCGACATCTGTCATGATTGATGGTGGATCAGACGGAACACCTTTCATGTTCTGATCTTTCACCGTGTACATACCTTCTGTGGAGGGGTCAGTTAACCAGTAAGGTGAACTAAGCCGATCCGGAACTTTTATCAGAATGTCTTTCAACACCACCTGATTATTCAACAGAGAAGTATTAAAGGATTGTGTAGAATCAATAGGTGCAGCTAATGATTGTAGCATGACATCCACATCTGATCTGTTGATCACTTCCAGCGTGACTGGGATCAATGTTCCGGGACTTGAGCGAAATGTGTTTGTCCTCAGTTCTATAAACAGACCCAGACATTTTTTAATCAGATTTTCGCATTCAGCTAATTTGACAGTCTTCCAATATGACTCCGGAAGAGATTGTATTTGATTGTAAATTTTTAATAACAGTGGAACACTTTTACCAGGAGATTTAAAATCAAATGAGGCTTCTAATTCTTTTGCATTTATACCAATTGCGGATCCACCAGTTACACGGTTCCAGGTAATGTCAATGCCATCAAAAATATTCTTTGGGATGGTTCCTTCGGAATCTTTCAGTAGATCGAGATAATCAAGACTTTCTCCGCGGGTTTCCGCAGAACCGAAGCCCTGGCTTTTATGAAGACTTCTGCTACGTCCTGCAATTTCACTATTCGACTCTCCGGTGACATTATCAAATGCACCTATATCGACCATCACCATGTTTGATTTGTCAATTTTCTCAAAATTTTCACGAGACCCATAAAAGAACCAGCTTGTATTAAAAAATATCCTTCTCGGTTGCCAGGTGCCCACAAATTTTAGCTGATCTGAAAAGGCTTTTTTATCAGATGCAAGGTCAAATGCTTCCCTGGAAAGGATAGCAGATGCGGTATGATGACCGTGATTTGGTCTTGAAGTATCGGTATTGAAACGATTGATAATCACATCCGGCTGAACTTTACGAATGGCCCATACAACATCGCTCAAAACCTCCTCTCTATTCCATATTGTAAATGTTTCTGCAGGTGTTTTAGAATATCCGAAATCATTTGCTCTTGTAAAAAGTTGAAATCCGCCATCAATTTTCCGGGCTTCCAGAAGTTCATGTGTTCTGATGACACCTAACATTTCACGCATTTCTGAACCTATGAGATTCTGTCCGCCATCACCCCTTGTCAAAGACAGGTAGGTAGTTTTAACAGATAAGTGATTCGAGAGATAACTGATTAATCGGGTGTTCTCATCATCGGGGTGGGCTGCAACGTAGAGAACGTTAGCCAATACGCCGAATTTTTTAATCTCTTTGTATATATCAGCCGAACTGGATTGAGAAAAAAGCTGCGAAGAAGAAGGGTAAAGGAATATAAAAGTCAATATAATTAACAGGGAATATGTCAATTTCATCGGTGTTCTATTTTGTGTTAAAGTTACATATTACAAACCGGGTAAATGCATTGTGGATTGTGCAGCAGTCTATATTTTAAACGCAATTATTTTTTTCGTCTTCGTTAGAATATGCAATAAAATTTACGCACCTTAGCCGGCAGTACAAAAAATAAGATTCTCCATTGATATGCTGATTTTACTTGTCACACTTACGGTATTTATAACCAGTGGACTGATATTCCTGGTTAAGCTTGGTACAAGCCGAAAGTGATATTTGTCACTTGATGCCAACAGAAATCATTTGCGGAAGATATCATTTCACTCTCTTTGCCTGATTATCTTCCCCTTCCTTTAACTTTGTCCTTCTTTTCAGATGCAATTCATGCAAAAGCAGGTTCATTCCAGCATTCCCACATCATTTGGATTATGGTACATCGATGCATACGCAGATCATGCCGGTGATCCTATGCCCCATCTCGCACTGTATCCACCTGGTTTGAATCCCGACGATATAGTGATGGTAAGAGTACATTCTGAATGTCTAACAGGTGATTTATTTGGATCAAAAAGATGTGATTGTGGTGCCCAGCTAGAAAAAAGTCTTGCTGTCATAGCAGAGGAAAAGGGTGTGCTGATTTACCTGCGGCAAGAGGGAAGGGGAATCGGCCTGATCAATAAATTGAAAGCTTATAACCTTCAGGATGAAGGATTTAACACGATCGATGCCAATCATCAACTTGGTTTTGACACGGATGAACGTCAATACGATATGGCGACACAAATCTTACAAGACCTGAACATTATGCGTATACGCCTCCTTACAAATAATCCTGAAAAGGTCAGCTCATTAATCAAAGGAGGGATCACAATCGTGGACCGAATTCCGCTGATGATAGTGCCTAGCGAAGACAATGAAGGTTATTTGAGAATCAAAAGAGACCTGATGGGTCATCTTCTGGATTAGGAACCATCAAATGACCCTGCCCTATAATTCATAATTGCTATGGAAGATGTTCGACTTGTTGCGTTTGAAAGACTTCTCCGGATAATGGATGAATTGCGGGAACAATGTCCCTGGGATCAAAAGCAAGACATTCATTCTTTGCGAAATCTTACTATAGAAGAAACGTATGAATTGGCTGATGCAATTCTGAATGAGGACTGGAAAGGCATCGGTGAGGAATTGGGAGACCTTCTCTTGCATATTGTATTCTATGCTCGGCTTGGTAAAGAGGCAGGCATGTTTGATATAAGTACGATTATAGATGATGAGTGTGAAAAACTGATACGGCGCCATCCCCATATATATAGTGATACTGTGGTGAGCGGGGAGGAGGAAGTCAAAAGGAATTGGGAGCTCATCAAAAAACGGGAAGGTAAGTCGTCTGTACTTTCAGGAGTTCCAAATTCACTTCCCGCGATGGTGAAGGCTTATCGAATGCAGGACAAGACCCGGCAGGTAGGGTTTGAATGGGAAAATGATGAACAGGTTTGGGCTAAGGTGGAAGAAGAAATTGCTGAATTTAAAGAAGCCGCAAATGCCGGAAATGATAAAGCAGCGTTGGAAGATGAATTTGGGGACATCTTGTTTTCACTAATTAATTATGCCCGTTATAAAGGGATAGACCCGGAAACATCTCTTGAAAAGGTAAATCAAAAGTTTAAAAGGCGATTCGAATTCATTGAGAAGAATGCTCCAAAACCATTGACAGAAATGAAATTGGAGGAAATGGATAAGCTTTGGGATATGGCCAAGGCCTTAGAAAAGGGGAAAAAATAGGATTTTGGAAATTTATAGTCCTTAAAAACGTATCTTCGCCCCGCAAAAAAAATTACGTCTAACCTATATTAGTCATTGTTTAAAGCGTCAAATGACATGCCAGTATATTTAACATCAGAAAAAAAGAATGCAATCTTCGCCGATTACGGAGGCACCGCTTCCAATACGGGAGGGACAGAATCACAAGTAGCTTTATTGACACTCAGAATCAATGAGTTATCAAAGCACCTACAAGTGAATGCGAAGGACAATTCATGCAAGAGGTCACTCCTCACTATGGTTGGTCAACGTAAACGCCTTTTAGGATACCTTATGAAAAAGGATATTCAGCTCTATCGCGGAATTATCGAGAAGTTGGGTATAAGGAAATAATCAGGTCTTCCCATGCGGGATAGGTGTTGATATATACGTCTGTCGATCAGGAATTTCTCAATCTTTGAATTGAATTTTGCTTTAGAGCTGGATGCATCCAGCTG
>JAYUXX010000497.1:0-6855 GCA_043752765.1 Saprospiraceae bacterium
GCAGATGCTTTCACTTGTTCGCCTTCGATCACACGAGGATCTTTTTGAGTATAGAATCCTGCACGGTATTCTACTCGTTTAAAATACGAAGTGATGGAGTTTGCATCTGGGATCCAGGCAACTCCTCCGCCTATTTTCCATGCATCTAACATAGTAGAAGGGCGGGCTGTATTTGAATACTCACTCCATGAAGCCGCCTGATAATCTAAACCAACTCTGAAGTCTCCTGCGTGACGATACATGATACCTGCGCCCCAACTTCCCGGTAGAAGAGCCTTTCCTTCCTCATCAAGTACAAGTTTAGCTGTGTCAATATCATTGATCAGCGTATTGATAGCAAGTTGGGTGATATCTGATTTTGTATCCAGTGTAGTTTTACCACCCACGAATAGTCCAACGGACAAAAGTCTTGAAGGGTTATCTTCTTTTTCGCGGGCCTCTTTCAAATCAAAAGGATGTTCATACAATAAACCTACCCTATACGTGAAACCTTTATATCCAATGGTTGATTGAAAAATATCCGTGTAGGCATTTTCCAGATCCCGAAAATCAGTTTCTTCATCAAATGTCTGCTTGCCATACATGTACCCGAGATTGATTCCGGCTGCAAAGTTTTTGTATTTAATTCCATTTGCCCAACCAAGCTGATACAACCCACCAGAACCAGTAAAGGTTCGGGTGACCAAACCGATAGAATCAATTTGATCATTAATCTTAATAAAATATCCTACCTGACTGTATGGACGCAATGAAAAACTCATTCCCCATGAAAAATCCGTTTCGCGACGTTCGAGCGCTTCGTTTAAAGGATTGATGATGGGAATATTTAAACTGAAATGATCAAGATTGCCACTCCAAACAGTTTGTTTGTTGTCGAACCGCTGCAAACTGGCTCTTTTGGCAAATATCCCCAGCTGAAGGCTAGTGTATTGCAGGAAACCTAGTGATGCAGGGTTATCCAGATTGGCCTCAAAAAAATCGTGATAAACAGAACCAAGGCCACCCATTGCATGACTGGTGGGCATGTCTGCCTCAAAATAGTCTCCCAATCCAAACTGGGAAAATGGTGAATTATCTTTGGGCTGAGCGGTCACAAGAGCTGTTGATATAATAACAAACAAGCTGACAATCAGTGACTTAATTGGAATTCGTAACATTAAAGGATAAGATTTGGAAAAGGCCTTGTGTGACCAGTTCGGGTTCGACAAATATCTGACTTTCTAAGCGGGTAGCCAAGAGGGCTGAATCTCCTCCGGTTATAACGACCAAAACGTCGCCATATGCTTCTTTAGCGCGGTATAAAATTCCTTCGATTTCCATGACAGCGCCCATACATCCTCCATTCTGTAGTGCATGCTCGGTAGAATCGCCAAAGGCAAGTATTGGAAATCCGGGTTCTACCAGCGGAAGACGTGCTGTTCTTTTATGCATAGCCCACAAACGCATTTCCACACCCGGAGAAATATTTCCACCCAGGTAAATGCCCTTTGCTAAAAGCAAATCCATCGTTATGCATGTGCCCGCATCCACGACCAAACAATTTTTACCGGGGAACAATACAAAAGCACCACATGCAGCAGCAATCCTGTCTCTGCCTAACGTCTCCGGAGTGGTATAAAGAATTTCAATAGGTAAGGGAGTGGAATGACTTAAAGTAATCATCACTCCCGGTAATTCCAGTTCACTGAGTTCCCATTCAGTTTTGCCTGTCGTGGAGATGATCGCATGCGTGATCGTAAACTCATTAAGCATACTTTTGATCTGTCTCAGACTATCATCAATAAATGCCTCTGACTTTACAAGTTTTCCTGCTTCATCGAAGATGGCAGTTTTAGTGCGACTATTGCCTTGATCTATACAGAGAAACATTTACGATTTACGATTTTAGATTTCTAAAATAGCCGCTGCATGGAGTTTGCTCCTGCAGCAAGTAGGATATTACGGATTGTCGGAGCGAATTCCGAACACGGGTAATTTGATTTACGATTTTTATTAGCATATCATTGTCAAGAATTTGCTGTAAGAAACTGAAGGATTCACATGGCTGCAGGACCAAACTAGATGCAGCGGCAAACTTTCTTTAAGATTTGAGACTAGTGTTTAAAATGTCTGAATCCCGTCATGACCATTGACATGCCGACTGCATTACAATACGCTATGCTCTCATTGTCTTTGACGGAACCACCAGGGTGAATGACTGCTGTGATCCCTGCCTCATGCGCTATCTGTACACAATCGGGAAAAGGGAAAAACGCCTCTGATGCCATCACAGAACCGGCAAGATCGAAACTAAAATTTTTAGCTTTCAATATCGCCTGCTTAAGCGAATCGACTCTGGATGTTTGTCCGCAGCCCATGCCTAGTAGCTGAGCATTCTTCACGATTGCGATTCCGTTTGATTTGAGATGTTTCACACACTTATTGGCAAAAATAAGATCTGTTATTTCTGTTGGAGAAGGTTCGCGGTTTGTTACTTTTTTTAAGTGAGTGTCATTTTCAGTCATCATATCCATATCCTGAACGATAAATCCATCCAGTAAACTCTTGACCTGCTTTTGAGATGATGGATATTTTTTTAAATGCAAAAGAATTCTGTTCTTTTTCCCCATAAGTATTTTTTTGGCACCGTCTGTAAAGTCGGGAGCAATTAATACTTCATAAAAGATCTTATCAATCTCGAGCGCAGTCTCTTCTGCAATTGGTTTGTTACAGATCAATACCCCACCAAAGGCTGAAACCGGATCGCCTGCAAGAGCTGCATTCCATGCTTCAAGTATCGAAGGACGAGTAGCAACGCCACAAGCGTTCGTGTGTTTTAGAATTACAAATGTGGGATCATCATCACGGAATTCATACATAAGCTGGAACGCAGCATCTATATCCACGAGGTTGTTGTATGACAAATCTTTACCGTTGATTTTTTTAAAGCTAGCGTCCTGACCGCTAAAGTAAACTGCTTCCTGATGAGGGTTTTCTCCATACCTCAGTGGAGTCGATTCATGCATTGAAATTTTCAGGCTCAGATCACTTCCCACCTTATTAAAATATTCGTAGATCTGTTTGTCATAATGAGATGACACTCTAAATGCGCGCGTTGCAAAGTATTTTCTGTCCGTGATATCACTGTTTGCACCTTTGCTTTCAAGGAGTGATTGGAAAGCAGAATAGTCTTCGCGAGAGGGTACGATGACAACGTCTCCGAAATTTTTTGCTGCTGCACGTATTAGAGAGATGCCTCCGATATCAATTTTTTCAATGATGGTTGACTCATCATTTGTGGAGCGAACGGTTTCTTCAAACGGATATAAATCTACGATCACAAGATCTATAGACGGAATTTCATATTGCTCGAGTTGGGTGGTATGACTTTCTTCTCGCCGGGCGAGGATTCCCCCAAAGATCTTTGGATGTAGGGTTTTCACTCTGCCGTCGAGTATTGAAGGATATCCTGTCAGATCTTCAACCGCGTTTGCTTCTACGCCAAGGGAACGGATATATTCAAGACTCCCACCGGTGCTGTAGATGGTAACTCCCTGGTGATTGAGGGATTGAATGATTTTCTCGAGGCCTTCTTTGTGAAATACTGAGATCAGTGCGGTGCGGATTGGCTGGAGGGCGCCCATGAGGATGAATGGTTGTGGGGGGCAAAGATACATTTCGCAAAGGGAGCAACAACAACAGGGTTATTTCGGACGGAGAGGAAAAAGCATGGAGCATGGGGCATGGAGGTCATGAAAAAGCATGGAGCAGGGTGCAGGGAGCATGGAGGAAATATCGCACGGAGTTCACGGAGCACACGGAGGTTAAGTCGCACGAGGGACATGGAGAGAAAAAGCATGGACATGTAGCATGGAGGTCATGAAAAAGCTTGGAGCATGAAGATCATGAAGAAGCATGGAGCACGCGGAGGCTAGGTCGCACGCAGAACGGACACTAGGTTTTTCGGGGCCTCAGATGGAGTATGTTACCCAAATTAAAACAATGCCTGCAACGAGCTTCATAAATGTCTTTTTCGCCGAGGACTACAGTTTCTGCATCCGGAGTGAGACGGTATGTATGGGTTGCCAGATTTCCACAATGAAGGCAGATCGCATGTAGCTTTGTAATGTATTCAGCCACAGCCAAAAGATCGGGCATAGGTCCAAATGGTCTTCCTCTGAAATCCATATCCAAACCCGCTATGATTACCCTGTGACCGCGAATGGCTAACTCTTCACAAACGAGGGTAATCCCTTCATCAAAAAATTGAGCCTCATCAATTCCAATAACATGTATATCTGCAGCTACCTCAAGTATCTCTGCGGAAGAGTTCACGGGTCTGGAAGCAATGGTGCGTGCGTCGTGACTTACAACATCTTCGACACTGTAGCGGGTATCTTTGGCGGGTTTAAATATTTCAACCGACTGATCTGCAATACGTGCGCGACGCAGACGACGGATGAGCTCCTCGGTTTTCCCTGAAAACATAGAGCCACAGATAACTTCTATCCAGCCCCTGCGTTGTGTATGAAATGACGGCTCGAGAAACATGATGGCTGCAAAGATGCATTGTTCTGATAAACTCGACGATCGGGAATCAGGAATCTTGCCTAATTCACACAATATTAATCGGATTGTTATCTTTTAAGAAGCCAGACATCTTACCTTGCTACCACTTAACAAACTGCTATGGATCTGACAAAAGCGCAACGGCTGATCAATAAAATTCAAGCCTTTCTGGACAATGGAAATGCTCAGGAATTGTCACGTCTCGAAAAGGATTTAATTAAATCCTATGTTCAACAACTTTACGAGGCGGTAATACAGGAAGAATCAACGGGATCGCAGCCGACTCAAAAGCCTACGGAAGCCTCAGCTCATAAGAATCTGAAGGAGGACCCAATCCACAAAATTGAAGTATCAGCTCCACGAATCACCGAAACCCCAAGATCTGAACCCACCAAACCTGTTTATCCAGAATACTTTCCTACTGTTTCGAAATCTGAACCTGTCACTACGGAATATTCTGACTACAGTGCACCTCTTGTGAAGGAAAAACCTATCGAAAAGGATACGCCTAAACCATACAAACCTATTACGCCAGCCATAGAAACTAAACCGCATCACTTTCCTGTTGCGGAAGCTGTCAAAGAAACGCTCCTAAGTAACAGGTCAGAACCCACTGCGATGGATCCTACTGATGCGCTGAATAAATTATTTGAGTTGCAGAAGTCAGATGATGCTGCCAGTCGTTTTGGACATGTTCCCATCGCCAGCATTGAATCTGCAATGGGACTGAATGAAAGGATTTTCACATTGAATGAGTTATTCGGTGGTGACAAGGGATTGTTTGATACCTGGTGCTCAAGACTCAACGGTCTTCAATCTTTCGCAGAGGCAAAAAATGTATTGATTACAGGTCCGGCTAAGGATTTCAAATGGTCGGATCCGGTTCGAATCAAGATGGCTGAACAATTCCTCAGGATCGTGTCGCGGAGATATCCCAAAGCCGCAAACTGATAGATGTATTCTCATATACTGCGTAGACTAAGTTTCCCAATCGGGTTTGTCCTTTTGATTTGGGTTATCCATGCAATGCAGGAATTCCTTGGTACAAGTTTGATCCGCCTGGGAGTGTTTCCACAAAAGATAGAAGGGTTGCCGGGTATTCTGACCTCACCGTTAATTCATGGAAGTTGGGACCATCTATTTTATAATTCAATTTCATTTATGATCCTGGGTTCTATTATTTTTTGGTTCTATCCCAAAATTGCTTTACGAAGTTTTGTTTGGTTGTATTTATTGTCAGGACTTGGGGTTTGGATTTTTGCCCAGCCGAATTCATTTCATATTGGTGCCAGTGGTTTGGTGTACGGAATGGTTTCACTGGTTTTTTGGAATGGGGTTTTTCGTCGTAATCTTAAATCAACGGTGCTTGCCTTAATTATTCTTGTGTTGTATGCAGGTTATTTTGGTGGTATAGTTCCTGGAAAAGAAGGTGTCTCATGGGAGAGTCATTTACTTGGCGCCATTGCCGGTATTATGTTGGCTTTTTTTTATAAAGGAGATATTGAGGAAGATGAGGTGCCTGAATTGCCCATGGAGGATGATGATGAGGAGAAGGAATTTTTTCTTCAGCGGGATGCTTTTGATGTCACCATTGCGGAAAGGATGAAGAACGAAAGAAGGATGGAAGATTAATTCAACCTCTTAAAAATGTCTTAGCGGAAATTAGCGGTGAATAACGGCTCATTAGGATCGCAGATTTGTGCAAATGATATTTCAAAAAACAAATTTGAGGTTGTTATTCCACAAATTAACATAGTTGATATTCCAATGTCGATTGACGCAGATTCAAAATGTCTTAGCAAAATTAGCGGTGAGGAAGGTTCATTAAGGGATCGCGGATTTACTCAAATGATTTTTTAAAAGAATCAAATTTGATGTTGTAATTACACAAATTAATATAGTTGATATTCCAATGTCGATTGACGCAGATTTAAAATGTCCTATCGAATTTAGCGGTGAAGAATGGGCTCATTTAGGAATCGCAGATTTACGCAAATGATTTTTTAAAAAAAACAAATTTGAGGTTGTCATTCCCACATAACTTAGTTGATAGTATAATATCGATTGACGCAGATTTAAAAGGACTATGCGAAATTGGCAGTGAAGAAGGGTATAGCCACGAGAATTCTTTTTGGAAATGCCTTTGCGATAATTGAGGTGAAAAAATGTAGCAACAATGCAGCTAAGCTTGGCGGTGGTTGTTGGAGCAAACTCCAAACAACGGCAAAATTTGTAACATGCAACCATTTGAAATAAGTCATGTCTTTGTCCTGATTTTATAGCAATTAAAAAATTCAAATATTATGG
>JAYUXX010000498.1:0-6837 GCA_043752765.1 Saprospiraceae bacterium
GTTCCATGAAGAGACATACCGCGAACCCCCGTAGCAGCTCTTCCCATATCTCTCACATCCTGTTCATTGAATCGAACAGCATAACCCTTCTTATTCGCAATGATAACTTCACTTTTTCCGTCAGTCAGTCTTGCATCAATAAGCATATCTCCTTCATTGATCAGGAGAGCCCGGATTTTGCTGATTTTTGATTTAGCATATTCTTCAACCATCGTCTTCTTAACTGTCCCCTTCTTCGTGCAGAAAAGAATATAATGGCTACTATTGAATTCCTTATCCTGAATATCCTTTATGATAATGTAAGACCGGATCTTGTCTTCTTTGGGCAATTCGATCAGGTTATGAATAACCCGGCCCTGTGAAGTTTTTGAAGCCTCAGGAATTTCATATACCCTGATCTTATAAAAAATACCCTGCTCACTCAATAGAAAAAGATGATTGTGGGCACTGGCGATAAACATGTGCTCAATAAAATCAGCATCTCTTGTCTTGCTTCCTTGTGAGCCTCTTCCTCCCCTGCCTTGAATCCGGTATTCAGAAATATTGGTACGCTTGATATATCCGAGATGTGAAATGGTCACCACCATATCCTCATCCGGAATCATATCTTCTATACTTATCTCTCCATCTGCAAACGTAATTTCTGTTCTTCGAGGATCCCCATATTTTTCTTTAATATCCCTCAACTCAGTCTTAATAATCTCCTTTCTCCGGTCTTCCCGCGCGAGAATATCTTGCAGGTCTACAATGGTTTTCATCAACCCATCATACTCCTCCTGGATCTTCAATCGCTCAAGGCCCACGAGCCGCTGCAGTCGCATCTCAAGGATCGCTTTTGCCTGAACATCTGTCAAACCAAATCGCTCCATCAAACCTGAGTGTGCATCTTCCACCGCATTGGACTCCCTGATCAGCTTAATCACTTCATCGAGGTGATCAAGTGCAATTAATAGACCTTCAAGAATATGCGCCCTGTCTTCTGCCTTCTTTAATTCAAATTGAGTGCGGCGTACAATAACCTCTAGTCTGAAGATTACAAATTCATCAATGATTTGGCGAAGACTTAAAGTTCGGGGACGACCATGAACTAACGCAATATTATTTATGCCGTAGGAAGACTGTAACGGCGTGAATTTGTAAATCTGACTCAGGACCACATTGGAGATCGCGTCCCTTTTCAATTCTACAACAATCCGGATTCCTTCCCGACTCGACTCATCCTGTACATGAGAAATACCTTTTACTTTCTCCTCTGATCGAAGTTCATCAATAGCTTTTACCAGGTTTGATTTGTTTACCTGGTATGGAATTTCCTTTATAATGATGACATCATTTCCATGAGAGCCCTCCTGTATTTCGGCCACGCCTCGCAAGATTACTTTCCCTCTACCCGTCTCGTAGGCTTCTCGTATTCCATCCACCCCATGGATTATACCTCCCGTGGGGAAGTCAGGTGCTTTAATGTGAAGCATTAACTCCGGCAATGTAATATCCGGATTCTCAATTGTCGCTATGATACCATCCACAACCTCTGTAAGGTTATGAGGTAACATGTTGGTGGCCATCCCTACCGCAATTCCACTCGATCCATTGATCAGCAAATTGGGGATTTTGGCTGGCAGTACAGAAGGTTCCTCTAGCGAGTCATCGAAGTTGAGTTGAAAATCAACTGTATTCTTCTCAATGTCATCCAGAAGTTCATCCGCTATTCGCTGAAGCTTTGCCTCGGTATATCGCATCGCTGCAGGACTGTCCCCATCCATACTTCCGAAGTTTCCCTGAGGATGTACAAGTGGGTATCTGAGTGACCAATCCTGAGCCATTCTTACCATGGAATCATAGACAGCAGTATCCCCGTGTGGGTGGTATTTACCTAAAACCTCTCCAACAATCCTGGCAGATTTTTTAAAAGTTCGGGTATAGCCCAGACCCAATTCATGCATTCCATACAGTACTCTTCTGTGAACTGGTTTTAAACCGTCCCGCACATCGGGAAGCGCACGGGAGATGATGACGGACATCGAATAGTCGATGTAAGCCGCCTTTAACTCATCTTCGATGTTAATCGGTATAACTCTTAGATTATCAGACATATATAATTGAGAAAGGAAATCAAATTGATTGCCGCAAAGGTACTAAAATGACTCCTCTTTTTTGCCCATTTCCCATCTTTAGTTTCAAAAATTTAGGAAAATAAAAATGTCCAAAATCAAATTCAAAAGTGGAATATTCTTAATAAACAATCAATTGATTATCTGGTTCTTATAATATTAAAATGGCTTTCTTGACGTATGTCTATGGTCTTTGCCAACCTTTCAAACCTTAGTTAATGTTATTTTTGCCCTGTTGAACGAGATAAAACCATATAAAACAGTCCATTGGGACAAAAAAGCTGAAGTTGAGATCATGTTCGACAAGATCTCTGGCAAATACGATTTGCTCAACAGATTGCTATCACTTGGCATTGACAAACAGTGGCGCAAGAAAGCATTGAATATCTTAAGGCCCCACCACCCAAAGGTTATTCTCGATATGGCTACCGGCACCGGGGATATGGCTTTTATGGCTGATCAACTTTTAAAGCCGGATGTCATAAAAGGAGTCGACCTATCAGCTGGTATGCTTGAAATAGCCCATAAACGATTGGCATCGAAGGGCCAGAAAACTCATGCTACAATAGATTTTTTAAAAGGTGAGGCTGAAAAATTATCTTTCGATGCCAACTCCTTCGATGCGGTTACAGTTGCATTTGGTGTGAGAAATTTTGCCGACTTGCAGGCTGGACTTAAAGAACTAAACAGGGTATTGAAACCAGGTTCCCCTTTGGTGGTACTTGAATTTACGAAGCCAAGAATTTTCCCCTTCAGACAATTTTTTGACATATACTTCAGGCACGTATTGCCGTTAATAGGGTCATGGACGTCAGGAGACAGGAGAGCCTATAAATATTTGTATGAATCCGTTCAGGCTTTCCCAGATTTTGATGATTTTAATCAGGAATTATTAAAAGCAGGTTTTATAAAACCAAGCTTCAAACCACTTTCAGTAGGAATATGCGCTATTTACCTCGCTTACAAGCCTTAATTCTTTGTCTCCTTGGCTTGCTTCCTATGGAGGTATTTAGTCAATCAAGTAAAGGCAATTATAACTTCAAAGACTTTCAGGATAAGGACTATTACTTTGGGCTCACCTTTGGTTACAACAAATCGAATTTCCAACTGGCAGCATCAAGATCATTTATCCTTAATGATAGTTTCAATATTGCAGAAGGATTGGGCGGTCCGGGTTTGAACGTTTCGATCGTAGCAAATATGAAACTCGGGGAGTACTTCGATTTCCGTTTTCTTCCAGGTTTCTCATTTGTTGGGCGTAAGTTTTTTTATGTGAATGCTGTTGATGAGATTGAGCAAATCAAACCCATAGAAAGTGTTCTCGTCCAGATACCACTCCAGGTCAGATTTAAGTCTGATCCTTTTCATGATATGCGTGTCTTCGTCCTTGCAGGTGCTAAGTATACCTATGATGTAGCATCCAATGCACGAATTCGGGATCAACAGGCAAATCGGATTATCCGAATTTCCCCACACGATTATGCAGTCGAGGTGGGAGCAGGTTGTCAATTCTTTTTTCCATTTTTTATCCTATCTCCTGAGATTAAATATTCACAGGGGATCGGAAATATCCTGATCTATAACAGGAACCTATCTCAATCCTCTGTAATCGAAAAAGTACTCTCACGCACATTTACAATCAGCCTTCATTTTGAAGGGTAAGATGTGCCCTCATATCTTCAAAAAAAATAAGGAACAACCGATCCATCGTAGGTTCATGCTGACCATATGCTTGCATTGAATTGGGGATATTGTTTTCAAAAGATGCTCTTCTACTCAGCATCTTAAAAGTCATGTCCATCTGATCCCTATTTTTGCATGATTCCAGCCACTGATTTTCTACCATACGAGTGATGCGCGGATGAAGTCTTTCCGGTATCAGATGAAGATGATTCATTACTAGTTTGTATTTCCTTAGACAATAAACTTCCAGGGTATCCTCATGAAACATGTGCCAGAATTTGCTTAGGATAAAGTCCATCAGCACATCTGCTACAACAGGGGTGTATTTTCCCTGATAAGGTCGTATCAAATTGTTTATTTGATCTACTCCCTCATGCTGATCTGTAAATGCATCAATTTTTTTATGGAGTTTGACACCAAGAAGCATTTCGGCCTTTAGGAATTCATAGTCCTTTGGCCTCAACAAATCTCCCCACAGATTGCCCATCAGAATGAGTGGATCTTCCGGTGATAAATACGCATGAGCCAGATAATTCATAGGTTCCGTGGTGTTGGCAGTGGATAATACTATCTTTGCGCCCTCAAATTTATCCGTTCAAAGTGAATATCAAATTTTTATGGGACTGAAATGTGGAATAGTCGGGTTGCCTAATGTAGGGAAATCAACGTTGTTTAATGCACTCACATCTGCAGGGGCTCTTGCTGCCAATTATCCTTTTGCAACAAAAGAACCAAACATCGGTGTCATCACCGTTCCGGATCCTCGTCTGGATGCCCTTGCAAAATTGATAAATCCACAGCGAATCGTTCCCACAACCGTTGACATTCTGGACATCGCCGGCCTTATCAAAGGTGCTTCAAAAGGTGAGGGACTTGGAAATCAATTCCTGGCCAATATTCGTGAAGTAGACGCCATCCTCCATGTAGTCCGATGCTTTGATGATGACAATGTTGTCCATGTAGATGGTAGCATTTCTCCAATCAGGGATAAAGAGATTATTGACATTGAATTGGGTTTGAAAGATTTGGAAACGGTTGAAAAACGATTGGATAAAGCATCCAAATTTGCAAAGAGCGGAAAAAAAGAAGATGTTGAATTAGTGAGCGTACTTACGAATCTACAAGCTCATCTTTTGTCCGGAAAACCTGCACGAAGTTTTGAGTTGCCAGATATGTTCCATGAAGTAATGAGGGACATGATGCTTTTGACATCCAAGCCTGTACTTTATGTTTGCAATGTAGATGAAGCATCGTCTGTTTCGGGAAATCATTATTCAGAATTGTTGAAAGAAGCGATTGCATCCGAAGGTGCGGGATTGATTTGCATTAGTGCGGCGATTGAGTCAGATATAGCAGCTCTCGATACATATGAGGAGCGCATGGAATTTGTGAAAGATATGGGACTAGACGAACCAGGAGTCAACCGTGTTATTCTCGCGGGATATGACTTGTTACATCTGATCACCTATTTCACTGCAGGAGAAAAAGAAGTGCGTGCATGGACAGTTCGAAAAGGAAGCAAAGCTCCTCAAGCTGCAGGTGTCATTCATACTGATTTTGAAAAGGGATTTATCCGGGCAGAAGTCATCAAATACGATGATTACATCCGATTGGGATCAGAAGCTGCTGTAAAAGAAGCCGGCAAAATGGGTGTCGAAGGAAAAGAATACGTAGTGCAGGATGGCGACATTATGCACTTCAGATTTAATGTTTAACAGCCTGGCGTACCCCTAACCTCTACCCTTTTCTGCCTTTTCTACCCGTTTGGCTTTTCCGCCTTTTCTGCCTTTCCGCCTTTACCTATACATTACTGCCTTGACAGCTGCAATAACTTTAGCAGGATTAGGAAGCCATTCATCCACGAGAGTCGGTGCATAAGGCAGTGAAGTATCTGCACTATTAACCCTCATCACCGGAGCATCGAGGTAATCAAACGCATGCCGCTGCACCGCATAGGCAACTTCGGATGAAATACCGGCAAATGGCCATGACTCATCCACAACAACGATACGGTTTGTCTTGCGGACTGAATTTATAATCGTTTCATAATCCATCGGACGGATCGTTCGAAGATCTATTACTTCAGCAGATATACCCTCTTTTGCTAATTCTTCGGCTGCTTTTCTGACAACTTCCATCATCTTGTTGAAGGAAACAATCGTGACATCGGTGCCTTCACGGCGAATGGCAGCTTTACCTATCGGCACCAGATATTCGCCCTCCGGAACATCACCTTTAAATCCATACATACTTTCACTTTCCATGAAACAAACCGGATCATTATCACGGATGGCTGATTTCATTAAACCCTTAGTATCTGCAGGATCAATACAACTTATTACTTTCAAACCCGGACAATTGGCTAACCAGGCCTCAAATGACTGACTATGTTGTTGGGCTAATTGTCCAGCGGCTCCACTCGGCCCCCTAAAAACTATCGGACATGAAAAATCACCTGCTGATTGAGCCAGCGTTTTTGCAGCGTTATTTACGATCTGGTCAAAAGCAAGTACTGCAAAATTCCAGGTCATGAATTCAATTATAGGCCTCAATCCATTCATAGCCGCCCCTACACCAATTCCTGCAAAACCTAACTCAGCGATCGGCGTATCGATTACTCTCCTTGGACCGAATTCATCAAGCATACCTTTACTGACCTTATAAGCGCCATTATATTCGGCAACTTCCTCTCCCATCAGAAAGATATTTTCATCTAGTCTCATTTCTTCGACCATTGCTTCCCTTATGGCATCCCGCAATGCTAATTCTCTGGCCATGTACAGTTATATATGATTTGGTCAGCGAAATTAGTAAATCTTATGCTCCCGCTATTCCGGAACTATTCAAACATCATATTATCGATTTCATTCATATTATTAACTTTACGTCATCTTGAAATCATTCGCCTTCTCTTATACGCCCTATTACTGGCTCACCGTAACCAGCCTGGCTGTACTATTATTCTTTGCCGGTCTCTTTGTGAGTAGTTTCTGGTTTTCAGAACGATGGGAGGATATGTTCAAAGGGAATATTGAATTCCTCG
>JAYUXX010000499.1:0-2767 GCA_043752765.1 Saprospiraceae bacterium
AACGATATCCCTATCATGGTCGTGAGTGGTAATGGAGAAATTTTATCAGCACGCAATTTTGGTCCCGAACTCGATACGAACCTCGTTTTTCTCAATGAAAAACTGATCTCACTTAAAGAGAAAGGTCCTGAGCCCACTGAAATTCCGGGAGCCAATCAATTTTTATATTACCAGAATTCAAGACTCCATGAGTTGCTGACGTATTTTCCTTTTCTCCAACTTCTTTTGCTTGGCGCTTTCATTGCTGTTGGTTACGTAAGCGTCAATAATGCGCGACGTGCGGAACAAAATCGCGTTTGGGTAGGGATGGCAAAAGAAACTGCACACCAGTTGGGGACACCCATCAGCGCGATCATTGGATGGATCGAACATTTAAGGGAATCAAGTGAAGGTGATGAAGAAAGGCTTGAAATTCTGATGGAAATGCAAAATGATGTAGCACGACTTGATTTGATTTCTGACAGGTTTAGTAAAATAGGTTCAGCTCCTGCATTGACATCCATAAATATTTATGATCAGATGGGTGAAATCACAAATTATATACGGCGGCGTGCGTCCAGAAAAATTGTCTTCGTTGAACCACCTGCAGATTCAACACCTATTTATGTCAACATTAATCCTCCGCTTTTTAATTGGGTAATTGAAAATATAATGCGAAATGCACTCGATGCCATGGAAGAGGGTACCGGTACAATTACATGGAAAATACATGAACATAGTGAGTTTGTAGAAATCCAGGTTTCAGATACCGGGAAAGGGATCGTTGCTTCCAAACTTAAAACAGTTTTTGAGCCCGGCTATACAACCAAGACACGCGGATGGGGTTTGGGTCTCAGTCTGGCTAAACGGATTATTGACAATTATCACAGAGGAAGAATTTTTGTCAAGCATTCGAAGTTGGGTGAAGGATCTACGTTTGCTGTACAGCTTCCTAAAAAAGTAAAAGGCGTAAAGCAAGGAGCATAGGAGCAAGGAGCAGAGGGTATAGGGCAATGAGCATAGGGCAATGAGCATAGGGCATAGAGCATAGGGGTGCAATAAGCATAGGGCAATATGGCCTTTATAAGGAATCAGAATAGGACTGAATTCGTCTACTGAATAGTTCAAGATCGGTGAAGAGTTGAGTTTTTGTTTCTCTTGCAATCAGAGATTCATTGAATAGGATGACCAGGGATGTTGGCAGCCTCATAACATTCTCTTTTTGAAAATCTTAATAATTGCAGTTGTTCACCCTTCATATGACTTCCTGTGCTTTCGGCAATATTATTAGGAATACTCATCCCGACTCCACGTGTTTGATCCGCAAATCGCCACAATTTCCTTTCTTCTAATTCAATGGCAATTTTAAAAAAGATAGAAGCAATGCGGATTGCCTCTTTCCAGATTTCAAGATCTTCAAATCTAAACTTTGCCGTAATAAAGGGTTTGATTGCACAATTTTTTCACCTTATTATGTACTGAGCTGATTAAAACGTTACGCGAATGGGATGATTTTCTTGAATTTTATTTCCTATGCCCTATGCTCTCTGCCCTATGCTTTTTTCCTCTAGCCCTATGCTGAGTGCTCCCTGCCTTTTACCTTAGCACTTGGCAATAAACATTAGTATGAATTCCCAACTTTCTATTTTTCTTCAACATCTTTCGATTGACCCGGAGAAGATCCATTACATGATGACGCCTGCTGAACTCATTGAAGAGACCCTCAGGAAGAACATGGGAACACTCTCTGATACTGGGGCATTATGTATTGATACAGGCAAGTTTACAGGCAGGTCGCCCAAGGACCGTTTTATTGTCAGCGATGATACGACCCGTGATACAGTGGATTGGGGAGTTGTCAATAAGCCTTTTAAACTCGAGCAATACAACACGCTTAAAGAAGATATTCTGGAGTATATACGCCAAGGACCGATCTATATTCATGATGGATATGTCTGTTCCGACGATAATTACCGCATGAACGTCCGGGTGTTGGCGGAATATCCATGGAGTGCCTTTTTTGCAAATAACATGTTTCTTCGTTTGAATGGTGATGAGATCGACGGATATGCTCCCGAATGGACGATCATCAATGCTCCGGGCTTTATGGGTAATCCTGAAAAGCACGGAACACGTCAGTCTAACTTTGCTGTTATTAATTTTCCGGACAGAGCTATACTTATCGGGGGTACAGGTTATACAGGCGAAATAAAAAAAGGAGTTTTTAGCGTATTAAATTATTTATTACCGCAGGAAGAAAAAGTGTTATCCATGCACTGTTCGGCGAATGTAGGAAAGCATGGTGATACCGCGATTTTCTTTGGACTTTCGGGAACCGGAAAGACAACGTTGAGTGCTGATCCCGCAAGGCTTTTAATTGGGGATGATGAACATGGTTGGTCTGACGAAGGTGTATTCAATTTTGAAGGCGGATGTTATGCAAAATGCGTTGACCTCACACCTGAGAAAGAACCTGATATTTTTTATGCCATTCGACATGGTGCGTTACTCGAAAATATTCGTTTTTATTCCGGGACAAGAAGTGTAAATTATGCGGATATCTCGGTCACCGAAAACACACGTGTTTCATATCCGCTAAATCATATTCAAAATGTAATGCCTGGATCAATAGCCGGACATCCGCGGAATATTTTCTTTCTGACAGCAGATGCATTCGGTGTATTGCCTCCAATAAGTAAGCTGACACCATCGCAGGCGATGTACCACTTTATATCAGGCTATACAGCAAAAGTAGCTGGAACGGAAGCTGACGTAAAAGATCCGCAGG
>JAYUXX010000500.1:0-15415 GCA_043752765.1 Saprospiraceae bacterium
TCGAAGGGTGGTCGACCTCCTTTTGTATATGAATCTTGAAGTGTTGCCTGTTCAAGTATAAATCGGAATTTTTCAAAATCAATTGATTGACCGATGGAAACTAGCGGATCTTGTAATGAATTGAGCTTTCTCATTCTATCCTGTTCGTCAAATAGTCCTCGTTGATTTCGATTCTTCATATCTTTCATGATACGATGTCAATATTATATTACAAAAGAAATGAATGGGTTTTTCGAGGTTCCCTGAACCTATTCCCTTATTCGTGCCAATTCAAATAGCCTGCATTAGGCTCATACGAAACATAATTTAGTAACTCCGTTTTTCAATAAAGCAAGAAATAATTTTTCATTCAATTATTCAACAACAGATATCTGTTCCTCAGTTTCAACTAAAATTTCTGGACCTCCATTATACATTCTAACATCACCCGTAATGCATATTTTTTTTCCTTTTAGAAATTCAGCTGGTGAGTATTTAAAAAATCGAAGATTATCACCATAAATAATAACTGTAAGTTTCTGCCGTGGGAAATCACCAAAATTTATAAATGTAGTCTTGGATTCTGATTTGGTAACAAATGTCCCCGTCACTTCACTGCAAACTGTTATCACTTTGCCCTCATAATATTTAAGACTATCCACTGATACTGTCTGACTATAGACCATTCCCGAAATAAATAAAGCCGAGATAATGATGATTGATTTTTTCATACTGATTCATGATTGAGCTAACAAAACACTCATCTAACCTTTCTTATTGTAAGAATGGATTAAACATCTTTTCATATCCGATGGTTGTCTGCACTCCGTGTCCCGGATAAACAATCGTATTGTCTGGAAGTGTAAATAATTGTGTTTTTATACTGTTAATCAAGGTTTCATAATTTCCTCCCGGAAGATCCGTTCGTCCGATGCTTTCATAAAATAAAACATCACCACCGATTAACCATCCGTCTTCCGCATTATATAAACAAATGCTGGCAGGCGAATGACCGGGAGTAAACAATACGTTCAACTTACCTCCATCAATGAATACATCATCTCCTTCTTCTATAAAATGTGATGGCGAAGGAGAGACTTCATATGGAACACCGTACATGTTGGCAACCGTCGTACCAGCTTGTAATACCGGTAACTCTCCTTCATGGATCTCTAGTCCAAGTTGATACGTTGAAGCTACAAATGCATTTCCCAGGATGTGATCAATATGGCAATGTGTGTTAATTAGTTTTATAGGGTTCCATTGGAGGTTTTTAATAAAGCGGATAAGTTCATCACGTTCAGCCTGATCAGAACAACCCGGGTCGATAATAATACAGTCACCTTGGTCGCTCCCGATAATATAGGTATTCTCTTCAAACGGATTGAATGTGATGGCATGGACTATTAAAGACATCCGGTTTTATTTTAACATAATTGTGGAGCAAAGATGATGATTCCTTGCATGATTGGTAATATGAGGTCGGGGAAGGTAATGTTGATGGATAAGAATCCATGCGTAACGCTTTTTAATTTTTAAAGTAATTTGCCAGAGCATGCGAACCGACGGTGTCTATTCATTTAATCATTAATGATTCTTAATGTTCGAAATAAAAAATGTTTTTATCCTGCTCTTGATTTTGATATCACTAAAAAGTCTCTCAGGCCAGGAAACTGAGGTCTTACGAAAACATATAGACGATCGGTCTTCTATGTACGGAGATATCGCCCATCAGATCTGGGGTTTTTCAGAGATGGGATACCAGGAAGTGAAAAGCACGGCATTACTTCAAAAAACATTGAAAGATGCAGGCTTTAAAATCACAACTGGAGTTGCTGGTATGCCTACTGCATTTTCTGCGGAATATGGAACAGGTGAGCCTGTCATTTGTATCCTCGGTGAATTTGACGCTTTACCGGGTTTATCTCAGGCGGCAATACCAAAAAAAGAAGCGATTACAGAAGGTGCTCCAGGACATGGTTGTGGTCATCATCTCTTTGGTACCGGTTCTGTTGCTGCTGCAATTGCGGTCAAGGATTGGCTCATTCAATCCGGAAACCCGGGAACGATTCGATTTTATGGAACTCCGGCAGAGGAAGGGGGCGGGGGCAAAGTTTATTTTGTAAAGGCTGGTCTTTTCGACGATGTGGACGCTGTACTCCATTGGCATCCTTCAAGTGGGAATAGTTCAGATGCTGCTTCATCGCTTTCCAATAAATCTGCAAAATTCCGTTTCTATGGGATTGCGTCTCATGCTTCCGGTGCACCACACTTCGGACGTTCCGCCCTGGATGGAGTTGAGGCAATGAATCACATGGTCAATATGATGCGCGAACATATCACATCAGATTCCCGTATTCATTATGTCATCACGGAAGGCGGTGACGCACCTAATGTTGTTCCAGCCTTTGCTGAGGTATTTTATTATTGCAGAAATCCGGATATGAGCATGGTGCAAAAGAATTTTGATTGGCTCGTAAAAGCAGCTGAGGGTGCTGCATTAGGAACACAAACGAGAATGGATTACGAAGTGATTCATGGCCTCTACAATGTGCAGCCTAATGAAACCCTCTCCAAGGTCATGAACAAAAATCTTAATCTCGTCGGCGGTTATTCGTATACAGACGAAGAACAAAAATTTGCAGAACAAATACAAACAACATTAGAAGCACCTTCAAATCTTGCTAATACAAATATGGTAACACCCTACAAGGTTGAAGAAAGAGGAACAGGGGGCTCTACCGATGTTGGCGATGTTAGTTGGGTTGTCCCTACAGCCGGAATGAGAGCTGCTACCTGGGTGCCGGGCACACAATCACATTCGTGGCAGGCTGCGGCAGCCGGAGGCACGTCCATCGGTACGAAAGGCATGTTAGTAGCCGCAAAAACAATGGCGCTTACTGCTGTAGACCTATTTAAAAACCCATCAATTATTATTGTTGCAAAAGAAGAACTGCTACGTCGCCGGGGAAAAGATTTTATTTATAAATCATTAGTTGGAGACCGGGATCCGCCTCTGGATTACAGGAATTAACTCTGCACATTAAATATGGATTGTTTCGCTAAGATGATATATGTAGCTTATTCAGCGCATCCAACTCAACTCAGGCTAAAGCAGTTGATATTTACTGGTTTCTCCCCTATATTCGTGATGTGGCTAAATTCATCTTATTCGTATTCGTAATATCTCTCCATTCAACCTGGATCAATAGTCAAAACATCAACACTGAGTTTGGAAAAAACAGAATCCAATACCATGATGATTTCGACACCTGGAATATGTATGAGACAGAAAATTTTGTCACCTATTGGTATGGCAAAGGGCGCGAGATAGCGCATACTGTCGTACAGATGGCAGAACTCGATAATCCATCGATTCAAAATGTCCTTGAGCATAAGATGAATGACAAGATCGAATTAATCGTCTATCTCGATCTCACAGACATGAAACAAAGTAACCTTGGTATTGAAGAGCAGTTTATCAGCCAGGGAGGTATTACTAAAGTAGTTGACAATAAAGTATTCCTCTATTTTAATGGGGACCACAATGATCTGCGTAAGTCACTTCGAGAAGGTATTGCCTCAGTGTACATCAGTTCGATGTTACACGGCAACAACCTCCAGGAGATCGTTCAAAATGCTGTATTGCTTAACCTTCCGGATTGGTTCCAGGATGGATTAGTTTCCTATATGGGTGAAGAATGGAGTCCGGAGATCGAGAGCCGGTTGAAAGACTACTTCACCAATCCTAAAAAAAGTAAAAAGGATTTTGTTCGCTTAGCTAAAAATGATCCACGACTTGCCGGGCATGCCATGTGGAACTTTTTGGCCAACTATTACGGCCGGGCTTCTATTTCAAATTTACTTTATCTAACACGCATCAATCGTAGTCTTGAGAATGGATTGTTGTATGTATTAGGAATTGACTCCAAAGAACTGACTCGACAATGGCAGGAATATTATGAAAAGAAATTTCTTTTGCAGAATGAATCACCTTCTGAATTCCGTCATGATTTAGACCTTACGAATCAAAAGCATAATATTCCAATCGGTCGCATGCGATTAAGTCCGGATGGGTCTAAGTTAGCCTACTCACTCAATGATCAAAACCGAGTCCGTGTTTTTCTATATGACATGTACACAGGAGAAAAGGAAGTTCTCTTTCGCTATGGAGTGAAAAATTTTGAACAGGCCGCTGATCCAAATTATCCTGTCCTTGCATGGAAAAAAGATGGTGGTGAATTGAACATGATCTATGAGCGTAAGGATGTCATTAATCTTATGACATTTAATTTCGGTAATAATGAAATCATAACGGATGTGCTCAGCCCTGAATATCAAAGGGTGTATGATGTAGATTATTGGTCAACCGACACGCTTCTACTGGCCGCTTCAACGGATGGGTTTTCAGATTTGTATCTATATGCTCCAGAGACAAGGCAAAGTGTGCGCATGACTGATGATTTTTATGATGACCTTGATGCCACTGTAGTTGAAATTCAGGAAAAGAGATTTGTTCTTTTTTCATCTAATCGCGCTGATGAATACTTACGAAAACTTGAGCTTGATTCCATTCTACCGATAGGGCCATTTGACCTTTTTCTGCTCGATTATAAATCAGCGAATAGTACACTGAGAAGGTTAACATTTACGGAGGATGCAAGTGAGCGACAAGCGCGCATGTCAGGTCCTGATGAGCTGATTTGTCTCACAGATCTAGAGGGGCGCTGGCAACGATTAAAAGTGAGCCGTATAATGGAAGAACCTCCATTGAGCACCATCGTTGCGAGATATGATCGCGATATTTTGCGTCATGAATATGTGCCTTCCAGTCCGGTGGTGATTGATTGGCTTCAAAAGTGGAATTTGCCTTTTATCCAGACTACCAGTATCGATTCGAGCCGGATTAATATGGGCGCAAATTCTGGAACAGAACCATATTGGGTTCTTGCTCCAACTGAAGATTCGGGGATATTAAAAGAAGAAAAAGAAGAAGAAGTTGTTGACCCCAAATACAATTTCCAGACTATTTTTCCAGAACCTCCAAAAGTAATTTCCAAAGAGAAATATGATAAAATATTAGCTGAGGAAAATGCAAATAAGAATGAAGTATCACCCGTGGCGGATATTACAGAGTGGCTAACACCTGCAACCAAGCAATCGTTGGATTATCGTCCGGGCGACCTTGTTCCTTTCAACAGATCAAAGGTGATAGCTGCAAGGCTGAAATTCAAACTCGATTATCTCAACACCACGATGGATAATGATTTGCTTTTTGGCGGACTGGATAGTTATGCCGGAACAAAACGTCAATTTGAACCATCGCCGTTAGGCTTGCTTGTAAAAGGAAGTGTAAAAGATCTTTTTGAAGATTATATTATCACAGGAGGTGCGCGTTTTCCAACAACATTTAATGGTTCAGAATATTTTCTCGTATTTGACAATCGGAAACGTCGCATTGACAAGCAATACGCTATCTATCGCAAGTCTGTTATTAATCAAGATCCTTCGCAAAACAATCCTGTTCATCGCAATCAATTTGTATCCTTTCTCGGGCTGATGAAATTAAGTTATCCATTCGATGTGTATAACAGCCTGCGGTTATCGGGTACGTTACGAAATGACAGAGACATAACGTTAGCCACAGATATCGGAACACTTGGCCGTAAAACAAATGATGCTCAACGTTTTGGTTTAAAGCTGGAATGGATTTATGATAACACGCGTGTACTCGACGTGAATAGCATGCGAGGGACCCGCGTAAAAGCATGGACAGAGGTAATCAAACGATTTGATTTGAATTTGTTTGAAGAAGGACGCAAACTTCAATTCAATAAAGGATTCATGACTGTTATCGGTTTTGATGCGCGACACTATGTATCACTTGACAGGAGAAGTTTGTTAGCGTTTCGGGCTACCGGAGCTACATCTTTTGGATCAGAACGAATTTTATATTACCTCGGGGGTGTGGAAAACTGGTTATTTCCATCCTTTGATCGTGGTGTAAGTATTCCGGAGGATATCAATTTTGCATACACAGGCCTTGCAGCAAATATGCGCGGATTTAAATACAATGCCCGCAATGGAAGTAGTGTTGTGCTCACCAATGCGGAACTGAGAGTTCCTGTGTTGCAGTATTTATCAAGGCAAAAAATCCGTTCTTCTTTTTTACGAAATATCCAGGTGGTTGGATTTATAGATGCAGGTACAGCATGGCACGGGAAAGATCCATTCGGACCAGAAAATCCATTGAATACGGTGGTGCTTACAAACCCACCTACAGTGGAAGTAATAGTGAATTATTACCGGAATCCATTAATTGTCGGATATGGTGCTGGGCTTCGTACGATGCTTTTTGGCTACTTCCTCAAACTTGATTATGGTTGGAACTGGGAGACGAAAACAAATCGAAAGCCCATCCTGCATTTTTCCATGGGTACCGACTTTTAAATTATAGAGATTTTATTTTCGCACAGAGTTCACTGAGGAGTATTTCGCACGGAGTACATGGAGAACATGGAGAACACGGACTACACGGAGAATTAAAATCTATAGCTTTGAATTAAATCTCTATCGTTTGCGCACAGAGTTCACAGAGAACAGGGAGAAGGTTTTTAGTAGACTGCTGGTTTTTTATCAAGGATTAATCTTGTTATACCATCTGTCAATATCATTACATTAAAATTAATTAAAAGACCAATTTCTATACCAGATAGACGTAAATAACTAAGTATTACTTTCTTGTGAACAGGTGCTACACTTTCAATTGATTTTATTTCAAGCAGGATTGTATTCTCAACAACAACATCTGCTCGAAATCCTAATTCTAAATTGATTCCATTATAAATTGCCGGCATACCTTGTTGCCGTTTAAATGTCAGGCCTGCCAAACTTAATTCAATGCAGATGGCACTCTCGTAAATAGATTCGAGCAGCCCTGGACCTAAAGTTTTATGAACACTAATACAGATCCCAATAATTTTGGACGTAAGTTCCGAATGTTTCAACTGGAATGGATTGAAGTCCTTTAAATTTAAGTGAAGTTTTATTGAATTGCAAATTTTTCTCCGTGGACTCCGTGCGAAAATTTTCTCCGTGTTCTCTGTGAACTCTGTGCGAAACATTCTCCGTGTTCTCCGTTAACTCCGTGCGAAATAATCTCCGTGTTCTCTGTGGACTCCGTGCGAAATAATTCTCCGTGTTCTCCGTGCGAAATAATTTATCCGCTAATTCCCGACTTCCTCCGATGTGAGTTCTTTCAGGCGCTCTGTATTTTCTGCAAGTTTTAATGCATCAATGATTGGATCAATATCTCCCAATACAATTCTGTCCAGATTGTACAATGTCAGATTAATTCTGTGATCTGTCACCCGGTTTTGTGGATAATTGTACGTGCGGATCTTATCAGATCGATCACCTGTTCCTACGAGCGACCTGCGATGCGCAGCTGCAGTAGAATTATGAGTTTCACGCTGAGCATCATTTACTTTGACAAAAAGACGCTGTAGTGCGATCTCCCGGTTTTTATGCTGAGATCTCGTATCTGTACTTTCTGAAACAATACCCGTTGGCAAGTGTGTAAATCGGACACCAGACTCTGTTTTGTTTACGTGCTGGCCACCAGCTCCACTTGATCGGAAGGTGTCTGTGCGCAAATCCTCTTTCCTGATATTAATATCTTCCATTTCAAGTTTCGGCAGGATCGCAACCGTTGCAGCTGATGTATGAACTCTTCCCTGCGCTTCTGTTTTTGGTACGCGCTGTACACGATGTGCACCGGATTCAAATTTTAAATGGCCGTATACATCCTCTCCATATATCTCTATCACTACTTTATTATATCCCCCTACGGTTCCTTCACTGGTAGCATCGATTTCGTATTTCCAGCCTTTTGATTCTATATAGCGCGTGTACATCCTAAATAGATCTCCTGCAAAGATGCTGGCTTCATCCCCTCCGGTTCCTGAACGGATCTCCATTATGACATCCTTCGTGTCCGCCGGGTCCCTGGGAATCAATAACCATTTTAGCCTGTCTTCAATGTCTTCTTTACTGGTCTTAAGTTCTCCCAGATCTAAATATGCCATTTCACGCATTTCCGGATCGGATTCTTTTAGCATCGCTGTCGACGATTCAATATTCGAGAGCACGAGTTCGTACCTATCGACGACTTCGATCAGTTCTGTCAGATCCTTATACTCCTTGTGTAATTTTGAAAACACCTTAATGTCATTGACCACTTCCGGATCCGAGAGGCGGAGTTCCAGGTCCATGTATTTATTTTTTATCGCTCTAAGCCGATCAATCATACCACAAAGATATTGGGAAATTGATAGGGCACTTCATATGCCTGCAAGGCAAGGAAAGGTTCTTCCGGAAAATCTACACAGGTATCACAAGCCCTGCATCATTTTCTGTTACCTTATTTACGCGGTCTGATACGCGATACCATGTGATCCACTCCCCCGGTACTGGTTGCAGGGCATTCATTACCTCCTTAGTGGGAATAGAGGCATCAATCCATAATTTCTCCTGTTCGGGCAAAAGGATCAAAGGCATCCGATCGTGAAGATGAGTGATCTCAGGCTCGGCTTTCTTCGTAATAATCGTAAAGCTCGAAACGGTTTTTCCATCCGGATTTCTCCACATCTCATACAAACCTGCAACAGAGAAGATATCCGTATTCGTGACTTTTATTCTGTAGGGAATTTTTCCTTCCGGAGTTTTCATCCATTCATAATAGCCATCCAACGGAACTAAGCATCTACGCTTTTCAAAAGCTTGTCTGAAAGCTGGCTTATCTGCAATGCCCTCAATACGCGCATTGATCATTTTAGACCCAATCTTGATATCCTTAGCCCAGAATGGTATCAATCCCCATCTGTAAAGATGAATCATCGTAGGATCTTGAAGCGTGATCACAGGGTGGAGTTGTGTCGGTGCTACGTTGAAACTAGGCAACGGATTATAACGTTCCAGGTCTTCACTATAAAAATTGGCCCTGAAACGCTCCTCGAGTTCTTTTTCGGTTTTTGTCAGCGATGACCTTCCGCACATTAGCTACCTATCCGAACGTATGCATCGATCTTATGGTAGTCTTTTAATTTTTTCACTAACCGTCGCGCTTCGTTCACATCATCAAAACGTCCGGCACTTACTGTATGATATTCAGACAAATCAAAATTTACAACTTCAACATCGTTAAACCCTGCTTTTTTAAGTTCCTGCATAAGTTTAGTAGCATTGACGTTTTGCAGGAAATTTCCCACGATCACCATATGTTGGCCGTCAGCATCTGCAGGTACAGAAGCAGGTTTAGATATCGGTTGTGAGGTTTTGGTTGCAGTAGGCTTAGCGGGTTCTTTTGCCTTGGCTTTTGGTTCTACCAGCTCTGCTTTCGGCTCAGTCTTGGTGACCACAGGCTTCTTCTGTTCCTCTATTGGTTTTTTGACGGGCTCGCTATTCACCAATTCATTACTCTCTGAATCAACATATTCATTATCCAGGGCAACCGGTTCGCTTTCCATGCCTGTGGGTTCTTCGTTTTCCATTTCAGCATCTGTAAGCAAAGTGGACACAGTGTCCGTATACAGGTCATCTGCGCCTAAGGTTTCTCCTTCCCGGGCATCAACTATCTGACGTGGATGTCTTGGCTTATCCGATCCCCATACATGACTTATCCAGATGTAAAGCAGGAGCAGAATAAAAATGGTAACGAGTATAGAAATGATCCTATTCATGATACGTGTAGTTTTCGTATTAATAATTAACCTTCATCAAAGATAATACATTTTTATAATGTATAAAGCTGTCTTTATAGGGATATTATTAATAAAAATTCAGGAACTATGGCGTTTCCTATAAAAATCAACGTAAGGTTCTGATTTCAGATTGTTTAGTGCTGGATGATGTGTTTATATCATCTTTGCACTCCAATCCATTTGAGACTGATGCATCCACTCCAACCTACCATTGAAGCCGCCTGGGAAGACAGAGCCCAACTGAAAGATCCTACTGTTCAAAAAGCTATACGTGACTGCATTGAATTACTCAATACAGGTCAGATAAGAGTAGCTACACAAGTTGCAGAAGGTGAGTGGGAGGTACATGATTGGGTGAAAAAAGCGATCACGCTGTATTTTCCCATTCAAACCATGGAAACCATAGAGGTGGGTCCTTTTGAGTTTCATGACAAGATTCCACTCAAAAAAGGGTTCGCAGCCCAGGGTGTACGGGTAGTGCCACATGCCTTGGTCCGTTATGGTTCTTTTATAGAACCAGGTGCTATTCTTATGCCCTCGTATATCAATATTGGGGCTTATGTGGGCTCAGGATCGATGGTAGATACCTGGGCGACTGTTGGCTCATGTGCTCAGATAGGACGCAATGTTCACCTTAGCGGAGGAGTAGGTATTGGGGGGGTCCTGGAGCCTCCTCAGGCGAGTCCAAATATCATCGAAGATGATTGTTTTATTGGATCCAGGTGCATTGTAGTAGAAGGGGTCATAGTTGAGCGGGAAGCAGTTCTGGGTGCTAATGTTGTTCTTACTCAATCAACTCATATCATAGATGTCACCGGTGTCCAGCCTATAACCTACAAGGGGCGAGTGCCAGCCAGATCCGTTGTCATTCCGGGCAGTTACGAACGTGAATTTCCAGCGGGCAGATATAATGTGATGTGTGCGCTCATTATTGGACAACGGCAGGCCTCCACAGATAAAAAAGTTTCACTTAACGACGCTCTGCGTGAACATCAGGTAGCTGTTTAATCCTGAACGTCAAATAGTATCTTAGGGAATTATGCAATTGGCTCAATACATCGATCACAGTTATCTCCGTCCGGATGGAAATGAGAAAGTTATTGATCGCCTGATTGAAGAAACCAGGGAATACGGATTCAAAGCTATTTGTATCCCTCCCATGTACCTTCAATATGCGCGGGATAAAGCCGAAGACAGAAGTTTTTTGTTTTGTACAGTTGCCGGTTTCCCGATTGGGTATGACCATGTTGAGGCTAAGCTGGCATCATTACGCCGTTCAGCGGATCTTGGTGCAGATGAAGTAGATGTGGTAATCAATCTCTCCGCAGCCAAAACCGGTCACTGGGAGCTTACAAGGAGTGAACTTAAAGCCCTACATGAGGCGGCGGTAGAGCGTGGAATTATTCTAAAATGTATTATTGAAGCCCAACTGCTGACTGAGAACGAGATTATGCATATGTGTGAAATAAGTAATGATCTGGGATTACATTACGTTAAGACGTCAACCGGATTTTTTGGGGATCCGGTACGGGAAGAAATTATCAAATTATTGCGTCGTAATCTTGACCCCACTATTAAAATAAAAGCCTCCGGTGGAATCAACAGATATCACCAGGCAGTAAAAATGATACGAGCAGGAGCAGATCGAATTGGTTGTAGCCAAAGCGTTGCCATTGTGAAAGAAGCTACACAGGATTAAGAATCTAATGAATACTAAAGAAGGAACACTGATGATCCTGATGTTGAAAAAATTTGTGTGTGTGTGTTTCGTTTTGACTTGCCTCTCGGTCGAAGGTAAAAGTCAGATCATGGAACAGGCTTCAGTGATAGATCTGATGGAGAGATGGAAGATTTATAATTCCGGAAATAAAGAAGTGAGAGGCTTTCGGGTTCAGATTCTAGCCACCACCGACAGACGTCAAATGGAAACGGTCCAACGCGAATACGAAAGAAAATATCCGGACTATCCGATTCATTTTGCACATAACGAACCCTATTGGTATCTTAAGACAGGCGCCTTTCTGACCAACCAGAAAGCGCAGGCATTTATGAAGGTTATGGGCAAAGAATATGCCTCTTCCCTGGTTGTGACTGACCTTATCAAAGCAGAAGAATTGTTACTCTACGATCAATAGTTTTCGGCAACCGGCATGGTGAAGTTTGACTGGATAAGTTTTGCGATTGTGATTAGCCTGATGATCATAGGTCTGTTGATGATTTATGCAGCCGGATATCAGCCCGATTCAGATATATCTTTTTTTTCTACACAGGCAGGCAGGCAAAGTGTCTTTGCAATCGCGACGTTTATTATCCTGATCAGTACACAACTTATTGACTGGAAGTTTTGGAGCGGCGTTGCTTATCCATTTTATGCATTCACTATTTTCTTGCTTGTGCTTGTATTAATACTGGGAAGCACTATCAAGGGGTCCACCAGTTGGTTTCAACTTGGATGGTTCAATTTCCAACCATCCGAACTTGCCAAGATGGGAACTATTATGGCATTGTCATCCTTCCTTAGTCACCATCGTACGAGAGTCTCAGACACGCGCGATCTGATCATAGCCTCCGGTATTATTTTATTACCTACAGGTTTAGTCCTGGCCCAGGGAGATGCCGGATCTGCGCTGGTTTTTCTTTCGATTTTCATTATTCTCTTTCGCGAGGGGTTGGCCATGTGGATACCCGTTTTATTCCTCGTATTAGCACTCCTATTTGTCCTGGCATTAAAGTTTGATATATGGGTTGTTTTACCCCTGCTTTTGTTTGCCGGAAGTATTTTTCTCCTCAGCAGTTTGAAAATGCGACAACAACATGTATTGGTAAGTTTTGGTGTATTGCTGATATCTCTTGCGCTTGCCTTTTTGGGTTACCTGAATATTGTAATTGGGTTAGCCTTCTTGTATATGATTTATGCATCTGTAGAGAGTTTTCGGGCCCGGCAAACCAGACAGGTTATTTTGTTATCAACTGCAGTTGTGCTCTTTTTTGGATTTGCATATATCAGCAGTTACTTGTTTTCTAATGTTCTTGAGCCTCATCAGCAGGATAGAATCCATGTATGGCTTAAACCTGAAGAGGCCGATCCAAGGGGGTCCTTGTATAATATTCTACAATCCAAAATTGCTATCGGATCTGGCGGCCTTTCGGGTAAAGGTTATCTGCAGGGTACTATGACCAAGTTGAATTATGTGCCCGAGCAAAGCACGGATTTTATCTATAGTATCATAGGTGAAGAGCATGGTTTTATTGGGTCTATTGCGGTCATTATCCTTTTTATGATCCTGATGCTGCGGGTTGTGGATGTAGGTGAGAGAGCGCGAATGCCCTTTATTCGTCATTATGCCTACGGTGTGTTGGGGGTTTTGTTTACTCACTTTCTTGTCAATATTGGGATGACTATGGGGATTATGCCAGTCATAGGAATTCCTCTTCCATTTATTAGCTCAGGGGGATCCTCACTGATTGGGTTCGGACTTCTCATTGGTGTTCTGCTCAGCATGGACTCAAGTTGGATGAGATCCAGAAGGGGGGTTTAAAGGATGGAATGTCAGAATTGCAAAAAGGAGAAGGGGGCGGCTTTGCGTTGTATCTTTGGCCATTAATCATTCCTTTACTTAATCAACTATCAGATGGGTTCAATTCGTGCAGGCATTACCGTTGGGGATATCAATGGTATCGGCCTCGAAATTATCATCAAGACCCTGGCGCATCCTTTGATTACTCAATTGTGTACCCCGGTGATCTACGGGTCAAGCAAGGTGGTGAGTTATCACAAAAACATCGTAAACCCTCAGGAATTCACCTTTCACAATACAAATAGTGCTGATAAAATATACCAGCAAAAAATCAATGTGGTCAATTGCTGGCAGGACACAGTCAATATTGAACTCGGTAAAGAAACCGAGGAAGGTGGCCGGTTTGCTTACATAGCCCTTGATCGCGCAGTTCGGGATTTGAAAGACGGACATATCGATTTGTTGGTAACCGCGCCCATCAATAAAACTTCCATGAAGATGGCAGGTTTTCAGTATCCCGGACATACCGAATATCTCGCCCATGAATTGGGTGTAAAAGATGGTCTGATGATGATGGTTAGCGATAGCCTACGGGTCGCGCTGATGTCTTCACACATCCCACTACAAAATGTCCCCTCTTCTATTACGAAAGAAATTTTTCGCGCCAAACTTAACTTACTCATCGAGACGCTCCAAAGAGATTTTGGAATTTCCCGTCCCGTCATAGCCGTATTAGGTCTGAATCCGCATGCGGGCGAAAGTGGCTCTATCGGAAAGGAAGAAGAAGAGATTCTGCGTCCCGCAATTATCGAAGCTAAAAAATCAGGGGATCTGGTAATGGGTCCATTTCCTGCAGATGGATTTTTCGGGTCGATGCAACACAAAAAGTTTGATGCTGTTCTGGCTATGTATCACGACCAGGGGCTCGTTCCTTTTAAAATGCTACACTTCCATGATGGAGTCAATTTCACTGCGGGCCTGCCTTTTGTACGCACCTCTCCGGATCATGGAACTGCCTTTGAAATAGCCGGAAAAAATGAAGCTGACCCATCATCATTTCGGGCAGCATTGTTCGCCGCTCTTGATATCTATAAAGCACGGGATCGATATAAAAAGGATCATGCCAATGCGGTCAGAAAAACGCCAAAGCCGTCCGAGATACCTGAAGAAATGTAATGAAAATTGGGTAAGATTGGTTTACCAGGTCGGCGGAGGCTTTGGCTGCTGAAAATGAACAATTCAGATTAGTTTGATAAAATGGTTGTCGTATATTCCGTAGAAAGCTTCTAGTTCATTTTTGGGGAAAGGCTGGGGCTCTTTACATATTCAATCGTATAATAATCCAGTTCTTGCAAGCCATATAATTCGATCGTCCGGATCAATTTCTCTGCATAACTACCGTCTGTCGCATAGCCGCATAACTCAAGTCCGTACGCCCACAATTGATAATCCGTTTTATCATACTTGAATAAGGGCTTGTAGTGTTCGGTTCTTATTAGAAATTGACTGTGATCCAGATAAGAAGCCGTAACGGAATCATATTTTCGAAAACAAGACGGAATTAATTTTCCATTGGCATCCCTGTCATCATCAGGGTGATAATATGCACTTCCTTCCCAATAACTTTTACACTTGATGCCAAAATGGTTGTTGGTTTCCTGCGCAAGTTTAGAAACACCTGCATTGGATTCGATGATTGCCTGGGCCATCGTTACGCTTGCAGGAATACCTGTTCGAATCATTTCGTCAATCGCCAGATATTTATGGTCTTCGATGTACGTAGCGACGTACGATTCCATCTTATCCTCCATCCTATAGGACAGGAGCATGGTAAGAAGAAGAGAAAGCTTGAGAATTATCATAAGTAAACAGGGGCGGCTGTAAAGCCTTTACACCCGATGTAAACCAAATCCTATGCCAGATTTATTGATTTGAGCCGACGTCTAAAAACTTACTTTTGATCATGCTACATGAAGTATCGGTTCCAATTATTCATTTAATTCCCAAGATCGATCGGTTATTAGTTGACTTGCTGTCTACGTTAGGCGATGTACAATGGAAGTTACCTACCCTTTCTCCGCTGTGGAGCATTAAAGATGTAGTCGCTCACCTGATAGATGGAAACCTGCGATCAGTTTCTACATCGCGTGATCAATA
>JAYUXX010000501.1:0-6821 GCA_043752765.1 Saprospiraceae bacterium
TCCAGTAGAAAATTATTTTCCCGCGAATATATCGGCCGTAGGTTTCGTTGACTACAACAATGGGAACTATCATTTAACCAACGCCAGCCCTTATAAAAATCTGGGAACAGATGGGAAGGATTTAGGTGCGGATATAGATTTCATCTCAATTATGAGCACGTACAGTTGTGAAACACTTACATCCATTGCAGTGCAGGCAGAAAATCTAATATCATTTAAACTCTACCCTTGTCCAGCTAATGAAAATATGATAATTGAATCCGAAATTGCATTAACACATTTTGCTCAACTAAAGGGCACCTCTAATAACCAACTGATCAAAAAAGAACCTTGTTAGATATCAACACATTATGAATTTATTCAATACAAATTAAGGGGTTATTCGAGGTTCCCTAAATATTTACAATTCTCTTGGCTATCAAATGATGTTGGTAAACGTTGGTTCCACAAAAGAAATAGTCAATACAGCCTTGCTTCCGAATGGACTATATGTAATGCACATCACCTCTGGATCATTATCATCTATTCGAAAGTTTGTTGTCCAGCATTAATCTCAAACCACGTTGCATTTAATTCCCTAATTTCATTCAATGGATTATGCCTTACTTGCAATTTTCGGTTTTGTAGATATTGATTGGAATGCGTTGCTTCTTGGTACTGAAAAATGGAACTTTCTGATTGAGGTTGCGCTGCGATCACTGATCATGTTCCTGGCGATTTTAATTAGTCTTCGTATTCTGGGCAAACGAAGCGTTGCGCAGCTATCTGTTTTTGAATTGGGGATGATCATCGGTCTTGGTTCAGCTGCGGGAGATCCGATGTTTTATAAAGACGTAGGGGTACTCCCCGGTATGACGGTATTTGTAGTGATTGTTTCATTCTACCGGTTTATGACATTTCTCATCAATAAAAGTGAAAAGATTGAAAATTTTCTGGAAGGTGAGCCTGTGTACCTTGTAGAAAGCGGTGTGTTGAATTGTAAAAATTTTCAAAGTGAGCCGATCGCACACGAAGAATTTTTTACTCAATTACGGCTTCGAGGTGTTTCACATTTGGGACAATTACATTTTGCAATCATTGAAACCAATGGATCTATAAGTCCTTTTTTTTATAGTGACGAAGATGTTAAATGGGGCTTACCTGTATTACCCCATCTTTATGCTAAAAAGTCTAATCGATTCATTAAAGCCGGCCATTACGCATGTACATTCTGTGGACAGATTGTAGAAATAGTAAGCTACGAGCACCCACAAATTTGTTCGGCATGTGGAAAAGATGAGTTTGTAGCCGCCCTCAAAGCACCTCGAATCAGTTGATACTAAAGGTTTTCAGAAATAGTCTATTTTTGGGTGTCCTAGAAATGAAACTTGTCCTAAAAAGAAACTAATATCAAAAAATATGGTTTCCATTGCTACAGAATGAACTCAAACTTAAAAATTTCTGCCCAAATCTTATGAAACAACAGAATTCTAAACAATATGCCGGCATTTGGCTCGATAATCAAAATGCAATGATCATAGCTCATTCCGATGAAGAAGAAAATGGTGATTTTCAAATCCATGATAAAGTAAAGTCAGATGAATATCACGGTGGTAAAGGAGAGCATGCTTCAAATAATGCAGACAGGGCTAACAGCTTAAAGTTTTATAAAACGGTTGCAGGTCTGGTCATGAAATATGATGAAATCATGGTTTTCGGTCCCGGTAAAGCGCAGGAGGAGTTCAAAAACTTCCTGAATGGTGATTCACGTTTCAACAACAAAAAAATTACCATCGATAGCTCTGAACACATTAGTGATCCCCAGATGATCGCTAAAGTCCGGGAATATTTTAAAGGACATCAGTCTTAAGGAAGTATTGGCGTATTAAATTGTTGACCATTCGATGGGGAACTCCCAACTAAAATTATTACTAATGGGTGAAGTAGATCATTTAACAGCAACCGAAGGGATCCAAAAGATTAAATCCCTTGCGGAAAATAAAACCTGTTTCTTCTGTACGTATTTGGATGGATTCGATATTCAGACACGACCGATGATCAACCAGGGAGTTGACGACAATGGGGATTTATGGTTCTTTAGCAAAGCTGACAGCGAGAAGAATAATCAAATTAATGCTAACAGCCGGGTAGAATTACTGTTCGCCGATCCGGGCAACAACTCATACTTGATTATTAATGGGATTGCCTCTGTTCAAAAAGATCAGAAGGTAATCGATGAGCTTTGGACAAGATTCGCCAAAATCTGGTTTAGAGAAGGCAAAGAGGACCCAACCCTGACACTCATAAAAGTAGAACCTCAGGATGCCCATTATTGGGAAACTCAGCATGGAAAAATTATCTCGTCGATTAAGATCTTAGTGTCAGCCATTACCGGAACATCCATGGATTATGGCCGGGAAGGTGATATACAATTATAGTTCAACATATCCTGATTCCATAAGCACCACCTTTGCTTTTTACATGTATCGTACAGTCTCAGCACTTCGATAATAGCATCGGTAAATTCACAAACCCTTTTAACCTCGGATCAGTTGAAGGCTTGGAAGGTTGCCCTTTCTTCTGAACAACATAGTAAACCGCAACAGGACAATATTCCACCATTTTTGTCATTGACTAAGTAAAGCCCAAAATTTCCCAATTAGTAATCGTGAGAATTCCTTTCTCTTTGTGGTAGATTAAGCATCGGGTTCTTGGTGTTCATCACCGCCAAAAGACTTTGAGCCTTCATTGCTGGGGGATGAACCACCACAAATTTTAAGCTTTTAAAATCCCTCATTTCTTCGACCACTGCATTTTGCATTTCTAGATTTATAACGCCAAAAGTTACCGTCAAATCTTTGACATGAAACGGTTTAGCAATTGATCGAAAGTGAATCCAATAACGCATGCTAAATTTTCAGGAAGAATGATCTATTGATCCCGGTGACAAGGAAATACAGATTTAATTGGCGATCAATTATGAATAAAAAACGCGGATATGTGTAAATTTAGACTCATCAAAACGATTTTTTGAAAAACAGAAGGCCAAATGAAATATAAACTGATCGTTGTATGCATCAACTTTGATCTGGTCAGCATGCGCAGTTAATAAGACGATTAATCATGATATTGACCTGTCTGAACTCACGAATGTCCAGTATTTCGAACCTTTTTCATTTATATACCTGATTGAAAAGGGTAACAACGGTTTATTAAATGATTCACTCTCCGGGATGTCACCACTTGTGCTCGATTCAGTAATTCAAAACAACAAAATAATGAAGGTGACGCAGCGGATCGAAATTCCGGATACTGCTCTCCATACAAAAATCAATAGTGAGTTTCAATACATTTTTCAAAATGTCTGGAAAAAAAAGAATCCGGATCGTTTCAAATTAACGCCCACAATAGATTCTTTGCTGGATGCCCGAAATCAACGATTTGCTTTAGGTGCAGCTATTGAAGGCTTTGCAAGAAGACAGGGAAACTATGGAGAACAAATTGCAAAAAGTGTAGGGGTTGGTATTTTGACACTTGGCATGTTTGTGCCAGTTCCCGAGAAAGCAAGCCTCGGTGTATATGCAATACTTATGGATGCTAAAAATAAACCAGATTATATACTACTCTAAATCTTTACCTATTGAGAAATCTCCTTTGATACGAAAATTTATTTATGAAGAGTACACCATTTTATTCCATGGGTACTTATTTGATTAAGACGGACCTTTTATAGAAATTGTAATAATTACATCACCCATTTAATACGCTTCATAATGAAATTGAAGTTCTTCATGCTTATCTTCTTGTCGTTATTCTCACGAAGTTGCGATTTTTATTCAACCAGTTTATGGTATTTTCAGGAGAACGGAGCTCAAGGCGAGATAAACCCCCTGGCGCAGATTTTTGGAATGGGATGGAATGGTTTAATAATTACGAATATTCTGCTTGTGAGTATGATTATAGCCCTTCACTATTATTCCACTTTTAGATATAAGGCGCATAAGGTTTTTATAAAAGAACCTGCCAACTATCAGGAATACGGATCATCATTATACTTTAATCTTCCCGATAAATTCATGCAGGTTTTTGTCAAAATGCCGATTCGCTCTGGTGTATTGTTTACGCATTCGGGGTATATCCTGATCCGTGTTTTGATCGTGGGCAGCTTCCTCGCTACATTTCACAATCTGTCCCAATTCTATGATTTTTCATTTTATGACTCGTTTCGAGAAATTGTCAAGCGGCCTTTATTTGTGATATATTCCCTTATTATCTTTACGTCCCTACTGCTTCGTCTGCTTATCCTGATAAAAGAATTCAAAAAATATAAAGAGACAAAATTTCAGATTCATTCAAATTTTGTTTCCTGATCAAACCAAACATTATAAATCCTACATCTCTTTAATTAATCACATTATGCTTATGAACAGCTTCAGAGTTGCATTTATCTTAATGACTTTTTTAATTGGAATGGCTTCCTGTTCGGCAGGCAAACAGAAAGAATTAATTATTGGTACCTGGACGGGAGTTGAATGGTTAGTCAATGGAAAGAATTCCGATTATAATGCCACCGAAACCACTTTCACATTCGGTGATAGTGGAAATTATTCCTTTGCGTATGGTAGCAATATTGAAAACGGTGAATACTTTATAAGCAATGGAGAATTATTTACCACACCTGATGGAGGTATCAAGATGATGGTAAAAATTCCTAAAATCACACAGGATACATTAGTCTTCAACATGAATCGTGGAGGACAAGCGGAAAGTCTTACGCTGGTAAGGAAATAGGTAATAAAAAAAGGCAATAAAGAGAATCAACTCTTTATTGCCTTTTTCAAAATACCTGGATAATTTTTATTCTGATTTCACGACTTTTAACGTCTGAACCACCACTCTATCAACAGTTAGAACTACCATGTAGACACCTGGTTCTGAATTATTGGCATCCCAATTGATATCGTAACGACCTGCATCTTTACGACTGTTTTCTAACGTCTGTACCAAATTGCCATTCATATCGAATACGGTAACTTTCACGTCACCTTGAGTAGCTAAATGGTATTGAATAGTAGTACCCGCTTTGAAAGGATTTGGAAAACCATTAGCATCAACGCCTTTAGAATTTACATTTCCGTTGGTCTGGACTGTCTTGGGAGACATGATAGCAACAGGAGTGTTTAATCCTAGAGTTCCTTCAGCTAATGCACTCGATGATCCATCTACAGGAGCACCGCTGCATTTGCTCGTTCCTGACCAAGGCAGTTGTACATATGGGAATGTAGTGCGGAACGTAGTATCATTGGTTTCAACACCTGTTGTATAACCAAGTACATCCATTAAATCCTGTGTTACCGGATTTGCACCACCTGCAGTATAATCATCATACCATAAACCTATAGCTGCTAATACAATACCACCTACAGCTTGTAATTCGATACGTGTAACATCATCTTCCAATCTTCTTCCGTTAGGGAAACCATCCATGTTAGGAATGAATTCAATATTTGTATTTGCATAAGTAGGATCAGTCAGACCAAGAACTGCAGCCCATACAAGACCTAATGAGTTAAATGAAGGACTATTTCTATCCGTTGGAGGCACCGCCATATTCAATCGGAGCATATCTCCACCATTTGGAAGGAAATTGTTGATGAAAGGCTTTCCGGCAGCAAGTGGATTTCCGTTCTTACCTGTAGCCAATTGATATGGAGCAAGGTTAGGAACACCAGTGTGGAATATAGGCCAGAGATCCACTGAACGTGGTTTACCTGCAGCAGGTAAAAGCAATTTTCCAAAATTAGCTTCTGAAAGTGCAGTACCATTAAGAGCTGCATTTCCTTTCAATCCAAATAGACCATTAGCACCATTCGTAAAATCGAAAGACTGTAATGAATTTTTCTGAATACGCAGAGGCGCGAATGCTGGAACAGCTCCTCCGAATAAATCATCATCCATATATAGAGCTAACTCAGGATTGTAGAAATATTCATTGTGAGCAGGTACTTCATTGTAAGGTGAAGTGAAATTCCATACGTCCTTCTGACCGATTGGAATGATAGCTTCATTCGTAAGTGGCATACCAATACGAGAAACTTGCACCCATGAACCGATTTCTTCAGACATTGGTTTTGCAGGGAATGCTTTCTGATTTACACCATTGAACACTCTGATTTTTCTGCGGCTAGCTGAAGCCCATACACCGATCACGTAATCAGGATCGAGAATATTGATAGCCTGGCTAACATTCTTCTTATCTTTTTGTAGAGTAGAAATAGGTACCTGAATTGCAATAGCACTTGCATTATAACAAGCAAGACCATCACGTGCAGGACCGGATTGACGTGGTGCATCACCTAAGTCAAAAATTCCGCCCAGATCCACAAAGAATGGATCATCTACAGGACCTGCAAAAATAGTCTCGCCAGTTGTAGCTGTTTCAATAGAGCTTGTAAAGAGGCTTTCATAAGAAGGTGCTCCTAATCCTACCGGACTCTCGATTGAGCGAGGGCCAACATTGTAAGGAGGTACAACTCCGTCAGTTAAAATAGTAGCGAATGTTTTGCCACCATTCATACTTCTTTCAACTTTATAAGTTGTCTTTTGATTCTGCTTACCTAATCGAATGTTGAAAAAAGTAGTTGGATCTTCATTCACAATAGTAAACGTAAAACGATAGACGATATCATCTCCATTTTTTAATGGCACCAGGCCAGTCGTTACAGAAGTGTTGATATTGTTGTCAATATGGATCTCATATCGGATTTCTTGCCCAAACGTATAATAATTAGGACCTCCATGAGGCAATTGCATAGGAATGTAAACTGCAATAATGCTTATCA
>JAYUXX010000502.1:0-6817 GCA_043752765.1 Saprospiraceae bacterium
GTTTGTTGCTTTGATGGAGGGTGACTCGCCGATCATAGCAGAACTATGAGCGCCTGCAGGATTAAAGTATCTAAGCGAAACACCTGACTTGCTTATGGCGCGATTGAAATATTGATCGTACATAATTTCGCTTACCTGCTTCGTGGCTCCGTATGGACTTTCGGCTTTTCCAAAAGGGGTGTTTTCTGTAACGGGTAGCTTGTCGGGTGTTCCATACACAGTGCAGGATGAAGAAAAAATCAGGTGAGGAATTTGAAGTGTATCCAAAATTTCCATTGTAGTGAGCGACCCTCCAATATTATTCTGAAAATAAAGGGTGGGTTTAAAAACGGATTCTTCAACACTCTTAAGCGCGGCAAAATGAATAATGCCATCAAAGGGTCCTTGGTTTTTCAATGCGAGTAATGTTTGTTCGCAGTTACTTATATTGACATGTATATTTTCAATTTTCCGACCGGTTATTCTTTCAATGCCTTCCAGGACATGAATGGATGAATTGATTTCGTTATCGAGAGATACAATATCATATCCGGATTGGATAAGAGCCACCATCGTGTGACTTCCGATATAGCCCAGCCCACCAGTCACGAGAATTCTTGCTTTGCTCACATCATTCGGTTTTAATTCGAATTGAAGATCAGGAAATTTTAATGTCCTCCTCAAAAACCAATTCATGAAAGGATTATTGCCTTGCTATTTGATAAACTTTTAAATGTTAAAACCTATTCTGGGGCATTGATTGTCAATGTCTTAGGACCTGGTGGCACGACTAGTCGTGGCACCAGGTCCTAAGGCTTATATCGGGAGTTGAAGCATGGCAACGATCCAAACTAACACCTCGCTAACTAAGGAATATGGGTTAGAAAATTAAATTTACAATACACAGTTGAAATTATGAACACTGTTCAATACATTTGCATCGTACAATGTAATTATGGTGTTCATAAATGGGTATTGCCGAACGTAAGGAAAGAGAAAGAGAGGGCGTAAAAGACCTGATCCTGAACGCAGCCAGAGAAATCCTGCTGTCCGATGGGTATGAAAATACCAGCATCAGAAAAATTGCCTCTAAGATTGAATATAGCCCGGGAGTCATCTATCTCCACTTCAAAGACAAGAATGACCTCCTGCTTGCTCTTCATGATAAGGCATTCGAATGCAAGATGAAAGCCCTTTTTCATTCTGTTGAGCATATCGCAGATCCTCTAGAGCGTCTCAAGGCGACAGGTCGTAGTTATCTGCAATATGGAATCGAGAATCCACAGGATTACGAACTCATGTTTATTCTATCCTGCACGATGGAAGCGCTTGCTGTCAAAGAGGAATTCTGGAAAGATGGAGCCATGGCGATAGGTGTCCTTAAAGAAAATGTTCGGGCCTGCATCGATGCAGGGTACTTCCGCAAGGATCTCAACCTGGATCAAGTTTCACTCCTGCTATGGAGTCAGACACATGGACTTGTCTCATTGTACAATAAAGAAAGACTTAACATTTACGATCTCGAGGACAAGAAAGAATTGATGTTCCGAACTCTTGATGTGTTTTTTACACTCATTCAAAACGGCCTCAGGTAATCACTCTATCTAAGGAATTCCCACTCTCATGAAATACCTATTCATTTTTATTCTTGGTCTGAGCAGCACTGTCCTTCCGGCACAAAAAGTATTAGATCAATATGTAGAGCAAGCCATTCAAAACAATCTACTTGTTCAGGAAAAAAAATCACTGGAGCGCAGACAAGAAATACGATTGGAAGAAGCCTCAAGACATTTCGGACCTGAAGTAAATTTTATTGCGAATTATACTTTAGCCGCAGGTGGAAGAAATATTGAATTCCCGGTAGGTACGCTACTCAATCCTGTTTATGGTGCATTAAACAAGCTTACTGAATCGCAGGATTTTCCCATGATAGCGGATCAGTCTATCAATTTTCTTCCAAATAATTTCTACGATGCGAAAGTGCGAATTACACAGCCCATCCTGCGTCCGGAAATCAAATACAATAAATGGATCAAGGCAGAAGAGGTAAGTCTGTCAGGCTTACAAACAACTCAAACTATCCGCGATCTCGTCAGAGATGTAAAAACAGCATATATCCGATGGCTGCAAGCGAAGGAAGTCATCGGGATCATGGATCAGGGAATTGTATTGTTGAAAGAGAACAAGCGTATTGCTGAAAGTCTAATCAAAAACGGGCAGGCTATCCCCTCTGCACGTATGCGTATTGATTCTGATCTAGCTGTACTGAATGCACAACAACAAAAGGCTAAAGCTGATCTTAAAAATGCTGCCTCCTATTTTAATTTTTTACTTCACCAGCCAGGCGATACTCCCATCTTGTCCGATACTTTTGAACGCGTTCCGGATTTGATTCTAGTGGATGATATCACTGCACGTGAAGAGTTGTTGCAAATAAAAGCCGGAGAAAGGATTCAGGAACTAGCAATGAACCTTGAAGAAAAACATTTTGCTCCTAAGCTTGGTGTTCAGATTGATATTGGTTCACAAGCTTATGGTGTCGGCTGGGGAGGTTATGTCCTTGGTGGTGTGCAACTTGAGGTACCCATTTGGGACAACAAACAAAGCAAACTAAGACAACAGGAATGGAGAGTAGGCATTGAAGCTAATCAGTTAAATTATGAATGGAGTAAGCAGGCTTTTGAAACTCAGTTGCAATCCGAAATAGAAAATCTTACATCCGATATTTCGATTTACGAAAGTTATTCCTCGCTTCTCACGAGCAACCAACGATATTATGAAGAAACTGTACGCAGATATAAGGAAGGTCTTGCGAACTATATAGAACTATTGGACGCCCGTACGCAAGTGACTAACACACAGCTTCAACAGAACCTGGCCAAATTTCAATCCTGGATAAGGCAAATTAATATTGAACGAATTGCGGCCACAGCAACCATTGAATAATTATTAAAACAAAATACAATGACTAAGTACATCTTGTCTTTGCTGCTTACTTCCGGTTTCGTTTTTTTTGCTTGCAAAAAACAAACGGGATCAGAAACCACCAACATTCCAATTGAGAAACCCGCGAATGTGTTTTATGTACGCACTGTACCTGTCACTGTTTCTGGTATGCAGGACATTATCCATGTTACAGGTATTATTCAATCAGATGCTGAAGCGAAACCTTCATTTAAAACCGGAGGTGTCATCGCGCGGACTTTTGTTGAAGAAGGAGATAATGTGAAAAAAGGGCAATTACTTGCTAAACTAAACCTAACTGAGGTCGAGGCACAAGTCACGCAAGCAGGCTTCGGATTGGAAAAAGCACAACGTGACCGACAGCGTGTTCAGAATTTATATGCAGATAGTATTGCCACTTTAGAGCAATTACAAAATGCTGGAACTGCCGTTGATATGGCGAAGAAGACGCAACAAATCGCTCAATTCAATATGACCTATTCGGAGATACGCTCACCTATATCAGGTAAGGTCGTGAAACAATTATTGAATGAAGGTGAAGTAACCGGGCCTGGAATTCCTGTGTATTATATTATGGGTGTGCAGCAAGGCGATTGGAAATTGATGGCCGGTCTCACGGATAAAAGTTGGGGCCGTGTAAAAAAAGGCGACAAGGTGAAGATCACTCTTGATGCTTATCCCGGTGTTTCTGTGGATGGACTAGTACAACGATTATCTGATGTAGCAAATCCCACGAGCGGAACTTTTGATGCAGAGATTTCCATTCCTTCGAAAGACAAACGTATTGCTGCAGGATTGATGGCGAATGTAGAAATCACCCCTATGAATTCAGGGGATTTTCCCGTCATACCTATTGAAGCGATTGTATCATCGAATGGAAAATCAGCGGTCGTATTTGTACCTAAAGATGGTATCGCCCAAAAACGAACGATTCAAATCCAACAATTTCACGGTGAACGTATAGCGGTTCTTTCAGGATTGGAAGGAGTTTCCGAAGTAATAACAGCAGGGAGTGGGTTTTTGGAAGATGGCGATAAAATTGCCATTGAAAATTAATGCGAGATGATCAATGGGTTCATGGAAACGACTGATGAAACTGATCACCAATATCTCAAACTTCACAACACACTTCTGACCAATTACAAAACATAACCGGCCACTATCATGTCACTTACTTCATTCTCTGTAAAGAATTATCAGTTTACGATCATTCTTTTTGTGCTCGCGCTCGCATTAGGTATAAACGCATTGGTCAATATGCCACGTGGAGAGGATCCGCCATTTGGTGCACCCATTTTTATTCTCGTAGCAGTATATCCCGGGACCACTCCTGCCGATATGGAGCAGTTGGTAGCTGAACCCATTGAAGATGTTCTCTACAACCTGGATAACATAAAAAAAATGCAATCCAGTTGTGGCGATGGTCTTATGATACTGCAGATTGAATTCAATTATGGCGTTGACGTAGATGGTAAAAATAATGATGTCATACGGGAAGTCAATAAAATACGTCCCTCCCTTCCTTCGGGTTTGCTTTCACTAGATGTCATTCGGGCGGCTTCATCTGATGTTGCTATACTTCAAACTGCGCTTGTTTCTTCCACAGCGAGCCCTAAAGAACTTACTGATAAAGCTGAGGAGCTTGAGAAACAAATAGAGCGCATTAAAGATATCAAGTGGGTAGAGATTCAGGCTGAACCTGTGGAAGAAATCAACGTTGCACTTGAACTGGATAAAATGGCTCGCTATGGAATTGGACTTAACCAGGTGATTAATATCATTCAGGCAAATAATGTAAATATTCCGGGGGGTAGTGTTGATCTTGGAAAACGACGATTCAATATCAAGACGAATAGTGAGCTCAATTCATTGGATGATATCCGGAATATCATCATTCATTCGACACCTCAGGGAAATTCAATACATCTTCATGACATTGCAACTGTGCGGATGGATAAAGCCGAGGAGACGCACATAGCCAGATATAACGGGCAACCGGCAATCTGGGTCATCACAGCATTGAAGGATCGAAAAAATATTATTCAGAATCGTGTCGTCATTCAAAAAGTCTTGGATGAATTCGAGCCGACATTGCCGGCCAACATCAAAATGGAGACAAGCTTTGATCAGGAAAAAAATGTTCGTCGCCGGTTGTATGGATTGGGAAGGGATTTTGCAATTGCTGTTTCTCTTGTGATGTTAACGTTGTTGCCGTTGGGCTTTAGGGCGGCACTGATTGTGATGATAAGTATTCCATTATCCATCGCAATTGGACTTGCCTTTCTTAATTACACGGGATACACACTTAATCAATTGAGTATCGTTGGTCTCGTGATTGCACTTGGATTATTGGTGGATGATTCGATCGTAATTGTTGAGAATATTGAACGATTCATGCGGATGGGGTATGCGAGAAAGGAAGCTGCTATTCTTGCAACGAAGCAAATTGCCACTGCTGTCATCGGATGTACAGCAGCACTGTTGCTTGCTTTTCTGCCGCTTGTTTTTTTGCCGGAAGGATCAGGTGAATTTATTCGTCCGTTACCTATGGCGGTATTACTGACCATCATTGCCTCGTTATTTGTTTCTCTTACCATCATTCCTTTTCTGGCTAGTATGCTTTTGAAAAAACATACCCAACCTGAAGGAAATGTTTTTTTTAGAGGCTTTAAAAAATACATCAATGCGCCTTATCAAAAAGTATTGGTGTGGTCTTTTGCACATCCTGTGATAGCGCTACTGATTACCGGACTTATTTTTCTATCGAGCCTTGCATTGATTCCACAGATTGGATTTAGTTTATTTCCGGTTTCTGAAAAGCCAATGTTCAATGTAGATATACACACAAGTCCCGGTACAAGCTTAAAAGAGACGAATCGAATTGCCCGGCTTGTCGAACAGGATTTGTTGCAGATGAATGATGTCGTGAGTGTAAGCACGAATGTTGGAAAAGGAAATCCGCGTGTTTACTATAATGTATTTCAACAGGATTTTACGCCCCACTATGCTCAGCTATTCGTGCAGACCAAACCTACCATGCATGTTCCGGAAATCATTGCAATGACGGATACATTAAGGGCTCGCTATACAAAAATGCCAGGCGCTAAAATTGAAGTAATACAATTCCAGCAAGGTCCACCAATTCCTGCACCAATTGAGTTTCGAATCCTCGGTAATAACCTCGATACACTGACTCGTTACAGTCACTTACTTGAAGATATATTCCAAAAAACACCTGGTACATTATATATCGGGAATGATCTAAGGTTACCCAAAACAAATCTGAATGTTGTCATTGACAAAGAGAAGGCTGGGGTGCTGGGTGTACTGCCTGTGGAAGTGGCAAAAACAGTGCGACTTGGGATAGCGGGCCTTCCTAATCAAAGCATTCGCAATGCAGAAGGAGATGAATACAGGATCAACCTTACTATTCAGGATTTCGATCCGGATCAGGCTCTTGAAGTATTTAAGAAGATGTATGTCTCGTCGCTTTCCGGAGCATTAATTCCACTTACACAGGTTGCAGAAATAGAGCCTGGAGAATCACCAAATGTCATCCGCCACTATAACAAGGAACGATACACTTCAGTGACGAGTTTTGTCGAGACAGGATACAACACCCTTGCGTTATTTGATGATATCGAAAAGAAACTTAACACAATTCAATTGCCTGCGGGATATCAATTTGTTGCTGCAGGAGAAAAGGAATCACGGGCGGAATCATTCGGTGGTATGGGCAGTATTATTTTAATTACGGTTTTTGCATTATTTGCGATCCTTGTTTTAGAATTCCGAACCTTCAAGAGTACATTAATTGTCTTGTCTGTCGTACCGCTTGGAATAGTAGGGGCATTAGTAATTTTATATCTGGGAG
>JAYUXX010000503.1:0-2749 GCA_043752765.1 Saprospiraceae bacterium
TATATGGGAAACCAGTTGACCGCGCTCATGCAATTGATATGATAACTAATCTTGCTGGTCACAAACATCTTGTCATTACCGGTGTTTTTTTATGTGATCATCATCGAGGTCTTGGTTTTTCAGAATTTACATATGTCTGGATTGATGAAATGACAAAAGAAGAAGTCGAGTATTATGTGGATCATCAGAAACCATTTGACAAAGCTGGCGCTTATGGTATCCAGGATTGGATCGGTTGGTCAAAAGTATCACGAATCGAAGGATCATATTCGAATGTGATGGGATTGCCTGTGCAACGTGTGTATTATGAACTGCAGAATTGGGGGAAGGTATTTGAAAGGTAGAAGAGACGGAAAAGGCTGAAGGGCAGAAAGTGATTTTAATTTCTATCCCGCAACATTCATTTCATAATGAGGGACAATCTTCCTGCGATGGGTTTCCCGTTACTACCCTGCTATATTCATTTCATGATGGCGAAATCATGGTCGTACGAAAGCGTTTAATTTCTATCCCGCATTCAATTAGAATGGCGGGACCATCGTCGTACGATGGATTTCTAGTTTCTAGTTTTTTCCATTAACAGTTGTCAACTGAATCCATTGATCTTTCTGGTTAGAATAGAGTACCTGAATATTCAATCTGTTTAGTTCCTGTTCGATAATTTTTTCATCGTCAAACATAATTCCTGAAATCAGTAATGAACCATTAGGTTTCAAAAGCTTCACTAGTTCAGGTAAACTATCAATAATTACATTTCTGTTAATATTCGCAAGTATTACTTCATAAGGTTCCTTGCCGGCTTCTTCAAGTCCACCCAAATAAAATTCACATAACCCCGTTACGTTATTCATGCCGGCATGCTCATAACTATTTTCAATGGCTTCCGTTTGAATATCCACACCGATGACTTTTTTAGCACCCTCTTTTGCAGCTAATACAGCGAGAATTCCAGTGCCGCAACCAAAGTCAAATACTCTCTGCCCTTTAAAATTAATCTTCGACATAGCTTTTATCATCATGAAGGTCGTTGCATGATGACCAGTCCCAAATGCCATCTTCGGAGAGATCGTTAGGATATGCTCAAATGGCTTCTCTATGGCTGGATGAAACTCAGCTCGGATGTAACAATAATCATCTACTTCAACAGGATTAAATGAGCTCTCCCAGACAGCATTCCAATTTTTATCCGGAACTTTTGTAAGTGTGTAATCAAGGTACAAGTAGCCTTGATGATTCCCAATAGACTCCATCATAGATCCTGTGATATCATGATCCTGTATGTATCCGATGATTTGATTCTCTTCGTCATGGAAAGATTCAAATGGCCATTCACCAAGCAGAGCAAGCCATATTTCATGATCATGTTTGCCCATTTCAAAAGTTAATGCGTAGTATTCGAGGCTCATTTAGTTTTTGGATAGATTTCTCCTGTATATGCTTTCCAGGTATTTAATAAAAGTGATGTTACGGTCATTGGGCCTACCCCACCGGGTACGGGAGTAATATAACTGCATTGTGAAGCAACGGAGTCAAAATCCACATCTCCCACAAGCCGATAACCTGATTTTTTAGTTTCATCATTGATTCTGTTAATCCCGACATCAATGACTACAGCTCCTTCTTTCACCATATCCCCTGTAAGAAAATGCGGTCTTCCTAATGCTACAATGATTATGTCAGAAAGCAGGGTGATTTTTTGGATATCAGGTGTCTTACTATGACATAAGATTACAGTACCGTCGCCCGGATTTGTTTTTCTTGACAATAAGATGCTCATGGGAGTACCGACTATATTACTCCTTCCGATGACACAACATGTTTTTCCACTCACATCAATCTTATACCGCTTCAGCATTTCCATGATGCCCATTGGAGTAGCAGAAATGTATGAGGGTAGCCCTAATGTCATCATCCCAACATTCATCGGATGAAAACCATCAACATCTTTTGAAGGGTCTATAGCCATCGTGATGACCATCTCATGCATATGTTCGGGAAGAGGAAGCTGAACAATAAAGCCATCAACCTCCAGATCATGATTTAATTGGTCAATAATTTCCAATAATGCTTCCTGACTTATTTCTGAAGGACGTTGTATAAGTGTTGATCGAAAACCTACATCCTCGCAACTTTTTACTTTATTGGTCACATACGATTTGCTGGCAGGGTTATCCCCTATCAATATGGCAGCAAGATGTGGAGCACGCTTGCCGGTTGCAGTTGCAGCATCCACTTTTACTTTTAATTCTGATTTTATTTGTGTAGCAAGGGCATTGCCATCGATTAATTGCATAGAAGAATGGTTCAAATGGCTAAATTTCTTGTGACTGATTTGTGACATCTATTGGGTGGAGTCTATGAAAGCAGAATTTTCCCATTGACAGGCCTACGATCAGGCCGAGAATGGCACCTCCGAGAATATCCAATGGGTAGTGAACTCCAACATAGACCTGTGCCAACGATATTAAAATGGCCCATAACCACCAGGCATATTTCCATCGGTCCATGTAATATCCAAAAATGGAGATAAAGAAAGCCGCTACACAAAAATGATTCGCTGCATGTGATGAAGGGAAACTATAACCACCTCCACATTTCACGAGAAGAAGTACGGGTGGGTTCATATTGCTGACATGACAAGGGCGTGGTCTCTGGATCTGGTATTTAATCAATTTTGAACTAATCGTATCAGATGCAAAAATCGAAAGAGCAAGGAAAGAGAAAATCAATAGAATGTGTCGTACATGAT
>JAYUXX010000504.1:0-15313 GCA_043752765.1 Saprospiraceae bacterium
CTCGACCTCTGCGAAGTTTACGCCCGTAAAATTCGCCAACGAATCAGCCAAACCAATTTTACCCGGCGAAATTTGAATACGCAGTTAAAAACGATTTTCGCCACCATAACCAAGGAACACGCTACCGAACAAGCCAGATATGATCACGAAACTGAGCATTCGATTGATCCGGAGCAACAAAGTGTATGGAACAAAGTAATCGACCGCAGACTCACAGATCTGGCTGAATTTTCTGAATCTGTGGTCGTGATTCCGCTTAATTAGAACCTCAGTGTGTTCGGGAATTCTTCACAACGGACTTCGCCGCATTAGTAGTTGCCGTGACTAATATCCGCTCTTAACTTCTTCTTTCCATCCTACTTTTATCCACACCCTGAAAACGATTCAGTTTTTGCCATTCTAAATTCCCCGTTACATACATGTCATGCCTTTTGACCTTAGGTTTTTCCTAACTTCGCACCCTCTAAAACCGAATAGTTCACAATCGAATAGTTGACAATGGCAGGCGAAAAAGTAATCTTCTCGATGGAGGGCGTATCTAAAATCTACCCCCCCACTAAACAAGTACTCAAAAATATCTGGCTCTCTTTTTTCTACGGAGCCAAAATTGGTGTCCTGGGTCTTAATGGATCCGGTAAGTCAAGTCTACTGCGCATTATAGCAGGGAAGGACAATAACCACCAAGGCAAAGTCTGGTTTGACGGCGATTATAAAATCGGATTACTCGAACAGGAACCAATTCTCGATGAAACAAAGACTGTACGCCAGACCGTAGAAGAGGGTGTTCAACATATCGTGGACCTGTTGAAGGAATATGAAGACATCAACCAAAAGCTCTCTGAGCCAATGGGCGATGACGAAATGATGAAAGCCATCGAACGCCAGGGAGAACTCATGGAAAAGCTCGACCACTTCAACGCATGGGAGCTCGACTATAAGCTCAATACAGCGATGGATTCTCTTCGTTGCCCACCGGAAGATGCTATCATCGGTGTTCTGTCCGGGGGAGAAAGAAGGCGTGTTGCATTGACCAGACTTCTACTCTCTCAGCCAGATATCTTACTTCTGGATGAACCTACCAATCACCTGGATGCCGAAAGTGTTCTTTGGCTTGAGCAGTATTTAAAAAATTTCCCGGGAACTGTTATTGCCGTGACGCACGACAGGTATTTCCTTGATAACGTAGCCGGCTGGATTCTGGAATTGGATCGTGGAGAAGGTATTCCATGGCAAGGCAACTACTCCTCATGGCTTGAACAAAAGTCAAAGCGGATGGAACAAGAGGAGAAGGTGGAATCGAAAAGAAAGAAGACACTCGATCGTGAATTAGAATGGATCCGCATGGCTCCAAAAGCCAGGCAGGCAAAAGGAAAAGCACGTCTGAACGCGTATGACCAATTACGAAACGCGGAAATTAAAGAACGTGAAGCCAAACTGGAACTCTTCATTCCACCGGGTCCGCGCCTGGGTGATGTCATCATCGAAACCAGCAATCTAACGAAGGGATTTGGAGATCGTTTATTGATTGAGGGACTAACATTCAAAGTGCCGAAGAATGCGATCGTAGGTATCATCGGCCCGAATGGCGTTGGTAAATCCACACTCTTTAAAATGATCATGGGCGAACAGCAGCCCGATAGTGGTACAGTTACCATTGGTGATACTGTTCAAATCAGTTATGTGGATCAGGCGCACAAAGATCTTGATCCGGATAAAACAGTGTATGAGGTTGTAGGAGGCGGAAATGAAATCATTACAGTAGGAGCCTTGCAACTAAATGTTCGCGCATATATCAGCAAATTCAATTTTACAGGTGCTGATCAACAAAAGAAAGTCGGTGTACTTTCCGGTGGAGAACGAAATCGAGTTCAGCTGGCCATTACATTACGTGAAGGCGGGAATGTACTTCTGCTGGATGAGCCTACCAACGATATCGATGTTAACACGCTTCGTGCACTCGAAGAGGCACTTGAAAATTTTGCGGGATGCGTTCTGGTGATCTCTCACGACCGTTGGTTTATTGACAGGCTCGCCACTCATATTCTTGCATTTGAAGATGAAGGTGAAATCATTTTCTTCGAGGGCAACTTTGAAGATTATGAAGAATCAAAGAAAAAACGTTTGGGAGATATTTCACCAAAACGTCCTCGATTCAAAAACATGATCGGATAAGAATTCCAAATAAGAAGTAAAAGAAAAAGGCACAACATCCAGTCGGAACGTTGTGCCTTTTTCTTTTATAAAACTTTTGATCTATGATTTTTTATGGCTTCTACGTCAACATGTAACAGCAATAAAAATTTAATTTTTTCCTTACATCTTGATTGAATAAGCTGCAACCCGATTTCCAAAAAAGGTAGGAACGATCAACATATTTTTTTCCTGGATAACCTCGATATCCGCGGTATTCATTTTGGCTTCCTGCGTATCCAGAAGTTCAGTCACCTTGCCAGTGTTATCAATGTAATAGATTTCGCCACCCCAGTTAGATACGATCCATCCATCTTTATAACGTTCGATACCATCTCCGTTCGGAATACCGGCAGCCACTTTTTGAATCGACTGATCATCGCGGTTCATTGTGAATACATTTCCCGCACCACCGGCGAGATATAATGTATTTCCTTCTACATACACACCGTTAGTTCCACCCAATGATGTATCCACACGAACTACACTTAGTTTGCCTTTCTTCAATTGATGGATTGTGCTTTTATCAGAGTCTGTAAAATAGACTGTACTGTCACTAGCTACTGCAATGTCATTGAGGAATGTAGAACCCGGTACTTTCCATGTGTTGATGGTTTTGCCCGTTTTGGTGTCAACTGCTTTGAGCCTATCAATGTCAGTGACATAAAGTGTAGTTCCGATAAGCCCCATTCCTTTAGGTGCGTCAAATCCTTTCGCCCATTTCAGGTTAATGATTTTTCCGTCTGTTCCCATTTGAGAAATATAACCATCCCCGTCTTTTTTAGTGGGTGGGACACCTCCGATATTTGAGACATACAGGACATCGCCAGCCTGGTCATATAAGATGGATTCGGGAGTACGAAGCGTACTGTCAGTTTCCCAAAGCAGCGTAAGCGTAGGTACTTTGACGATCACAGTGTCTTTTACAATAGTGGTTGAGTCCACATTCTCCGTAACTGTGACGGATGTCTTTTCCTTACAGGAATAAGTCAAAAAAGTAATAACGAAAATTGATAATAGTAAACGAAACATAATCTTAAATAATTAATAGGTTAAAATAGGTAGTCTTTAATTCTCGGGTAACAAAAATAGCAGTCACGATGTTTTTCAAATTTTAGGGTATTCCCAATATTTTTAATTAAGCGGTTATGATTTTAACCGGTCTATTGTATCGCTCCATACTGTTGCTTATAATACTCTTGATACGAACCATCCGCAACACGCTCTACCCAATCTTCATTCGCCATATACCAGTCAATCGTCTTGGATAAACCGCTTTTAAAATCCGTTGCAGGTGTCCAGCCCAATTCCTTATTTAATTTACTGAAATCGATAGCGTATCTGTGATCATGGCCGGCCCTGTCCCTGACAAATCGAATAAGTTCTTCGGAACTTCCTAAAAGTCGTCCCATCTTATCATCCATCAATTTGCAGAGTGTCCGGACCAGATCAATATTCTTCCATTCATTACCACCACCGATGTTATACGTTTCCCCACTTCTGCCCTGATGATAAATAAGATCAATTGCTTCGACATGATCCTCTACATATAACCAATCCCGCACGTTATTTCCCTCACCATACACAGGTAAGGGTAAACTCCGCATGACATTATGAATCATAAGTGGAATTAGTTTTTCCGGAAACTGATTAGGGCCATAATTATTGCTACAATTACTAATTACGACCGGCAAACCAAAGGTTGCATGATATGCACGTACAAGGTGATCGCTCCCGGCTTTCGAAGCTGAATATGGACTACGGGGATTATAGGAAGTTTCTTCAGTGAAATATCCGGTATCTCCAAGTTCACCATACACTTCGTCTGTGGAAACATGATAAAATTTCCCCTGGATTCCGTTGGCCTTCCAATTGCGACGTGCGCTGTCCAATAGAGCAGCAGTACCTAATACATTGGTTTTTACAAAGGCTAATGGATCGGTTATTGAACGATCTACATGAGATTCGGCCGCCAGATGAATGATCCCACTTACATTATGTTCAATCATTATGGAATTGACAAGATCAGCATCATTGATATCACCCCGGATAAAAGTGTAATTGGGCTTTCCCTCAACATCTTTAAGGTTATCAGGATTTCCGGCGTAGGTCAATGCATCAAAATTGATAATCCGGTATTCCGGAAAATGATTGACGAATCGTTGCACTACATGTGAACCTATAAATCCGGCACCACCGGTAATAAGTATTGTTTGTTTGCTCGAAGGTTCAGACATATAATTGGATGATACGATGTTAAATTAAGATCACAAAGTTATCACGTTTAGGATGACAATCTCCAGAGACCCGGTACGTGAAATAGACATTTCCTTTTGTCATTGGATAGAAGAAAAGCCAGGTTCAAGTATAAAAGGACTACGATTTTGGAATTTTTGGATCGTAAGATTGCCTAACGTTTTAAAGACGTTTTCTAGTGCAGTTGCTTGTTGTTAATTTAGCCACTATGAAAAGCACTCAAAGTATTACACGGTCGGTTTTAGCTGATTCTGACCAGGGAGTAAGTTTTGCGGAACTGCTCTTCGACCTTGTATTTGTGTTTACAATAACTCAGATCGTCCATCTGATGCATGGAATATTTGATGGAGTGCATGTCGGTAGAGCGATTTTGGTTTTTTGGATGGTATGGTGGGCATGGACCCAATTTACGTGGGCGTTGAATGCTGCTGACACGCGTCATCCACTTGTGCAGGGAGGAACATTATTAGCAACTGCTATTGCGTTTTTTATGGCAATTAGTCTACCTGAATCCTTTGCAGAGTCAGCCTGGTGTTTCGGTTTAGCTTATGTATTAGTGAGAGGAATTGGTTTACTGATTTACCTGTGGGTGACGTGGTCCCATCCGGCGATGAGACAGGCAGTAAAAGGATTTGCTCTTTTATCTCTAGCTGGACTGATCACAGTTCTAGTAGGGGGATATTTAGGTGGCGTCTTTTAATAATGGTTTTGGGGAATTGCGATCCTCCTGGATGTTGTGGCTGCATGGTTTGGAGGCCGGAATGGATCCTGGAATCTTTATCCGAAACACTTTACCGAACGCCATGAATTATTTGTCATCATTGCGTTAGGTGAGACACTCGTAGTAGCCGCCGGATCCGTAACCGAAAAAACCTGGAATAGTTCTTTGTTGATCGTTTCCATACTATCTGTTGTGCTTATGTGCTGCCTTTGGTGGATCTATTGTTTCCGGACAAAAGGAGAGCTGGAACATGGCATGATTCGAAAAGATGAAGGAGAAAGATCTACGGTTGCCAGAGATGTATACAGCCTTTTACATTTTCCGTTGATGTGTGGATTGATCATCTATGCATTTGCAATTGAAGAATCTATGTTGCATCCCGACGGACCCATGTCTTGGCCTGCGAAAATTGCACTTTCAACAGGCATTTTTATTTTTTCCTCAGGACTTGCTATTGCAAACTGGAGGGCAAATCAAAAAATTCAATGGCTAAAAATAATTATTCCCATTCTAATTGCAGCCATTCTCATAGGGGTACTCGGGTTGACAACTATGGTTTGTATGATGATTGCAATCCTAGGATTAATTCTTCTGTGTGTATTGGAAGAAATGATACCCAAAGTAAGTGATACCACTCATTAATTAATAAATGCAAACAGACAATTAGCTGAGGGTTTGTTGCATCGTTGCATTGATTTGATTGTGAGAGTCATTGCCCTCTTTTATTGTTTGCATGCTAGCTGTGGACAGAGTTTGAATATAATCGAGGCATTTAATAACTGGCAAGATTGCAACCGGGTTAAACAAGATAGAATTAAGAAGTAGTCAAAAAGCATATAAAACGGATATTTCATAAGCTATAATTTAACAAATTTCTTAATACACCTTTTATTATTTTTATAGGTTACAACTAAAAAATAAAAACCTCTGGAAAAATGTTCAATATTTATAAGTATATCCTCACTTTCTAAGATTTGATACCCCAAATTATTATAAATTTCAATCCGGTCAATCATATTTTCATCTCCCAACACATTAATAATATTTTGTGCTGGATTTGGGTATACTAAGAATTTTTCCTTGATTAAATTATTTAAAGCAGTGGTCTCTACCCAGCAATCATTTAATTCTTCATTTTGATAAATAAGTTCGTCATTTTTAAACATACATAAAGTCTTAGATTCAATACCATCTATTTGACACATCTCTTCATGGGCTAAAATACCCTTTGTATTGCCAATTCCAGCAATCCATTCAGTTCCATACTCGTTAAATTCATCTTCTATACATCGTAATTTCCAACGTCTTCGCAGTTCGCCATTTAATAATGTAACAGTATCAATGGACTCAACGATAAGAACACCTTGGACGGTAACCAAATCAAAAGTATCACCAACTTCTAAATTGAAATTATATAATATTCGTTCATCATTTTGGATTGGCGGCATATAGACAAAATTATTTTCATACCGTATATAATTGCCAGTACCTTTCCAAGTGATTGAATTTTCATAATCGGTCTTTAATATTTCATAATAATTTTTGCCTGCTATTTCAGTCGAAACTGAATCAATAGTATATTTTAAACTCCAAGAGCTGGAAGAAATATTATCCGTGTAAGTTTCAGTCCAAGTAAATGTTGAATCAAGGAAATCGCCAAGAGAAGAGATGTTTTGAATACCACTACATTTTGAAATCAGACATCCTTCAGAGTCAATTATGGCAAAAAATATGTCAGAATTTTCATTTTCCTCGCCAAAATATTGGAATACTCTGCCGCCAATAACTAGATCCCTTGAGTTGATCTCATCTACTGATTGGAATAAAATTGCTTTTTTAAAATCGGACTCTCCAGAACTGTAACCATCATTATCAACAAAAATTCTTTCCCATATTAAAGTGCCCTCTGAATTTAATTTCATTACGAATCCTGTCGATATTATGTAATCGCTAATATTTCGATAATTGCCTGCTAGAATTATATCATCGGAATGATTAATAAATATATCGGAAATATTATAAGATGTAAGTGGCGATCTAGGCATTTGCCATTCCCATTCAACCTCACCCAACGAATTTATTGCAATTACTTTATGATCAAATTCGAAGGTGTCATCTACAAATTCCAAAATCACAGTACCTGATTCTAATATCCCAATATTAGCAAGACCTTGTGTAGAGTAAAATTCTTTTGATGTCCATTCGAAGACTAAATTCTTATTTTGATCATATTTCAAAATGTGCCTTTGATGATGCTCGACTAAGTCAGCTTGATTTACTGTTTCTAAAACAACAACAAGTTGCCCTTCATTATCTATAGCTGCATCACTAATAATAGACCAATCCAAATCCTCACCCAAAATCATTAAGGAATCTTTTTCAAATCCTGAATCTAACCAGAGTAAAAAGCCCTGTGATGAATGCTCCGTATCAAGTGAAAATTGACCATAAATGATGGTGGAGCTATCAAATTTAATTGTCCCAATAGGAATTAAAGTAATGTTGTTTGTGGAATCGAATAATTCGAATGAATAAGAACTAGATTCCTTTGATATCATGTTTATGTTTCGTATCATAAAACGAGATTCAGGATTGTTCGAATTATTCGATCCTACAATTACAAAATTACTATCTATTAAATATCCTCCATTATAATTAATTATCATTTCATTTATATGTGTGACATTACTTACATTGCCAAAAGCATCTAGTTCAAGAATACCACTGAAATTTGATGTATCTGAACTTATATAATTAAGCAAGAAGATATTGTTGTTGTTAACAAATACTTGACCATTAAATTCATCATAGTGCTCTTCAGAATCGATATATTTCCTGAAATAGTTTTGTGACCTTGTGTATCCGATACAAATAAATATGACCAATACACATAAGAAAGATTTCTTAACTACTATCGAGCAACTATCAAAAGGCATAATAATTAATATTTATTGATTACCGTAAATTTATCACTATGTATCAATGTTCCATCTGCAGATCTGATTACTAAGTGATATAAATTAGAGGGCCATTCATTCGTGTTTATAGTTACATCTAAATCGCTGGAAAGTTTCACTTCCTTCACATATTGGATAGCTCCTGTAGAGGTGTATACATTAACTGATAAATCAGAATATGTTTTATTATTTCTTACTTGAAATGTAAATGATCCGTCTTTCGCAGGGTTAGGAAAACTTCTTATAGAAAATTTGCTTCCTTCGTCAGGTGAGCGAGGAATAATAACACCCGAAATTTCAGGCTTCTCTAAATCTAATCTAGTGCTAGTCAATCTATGATAAACTGATCGAGCAAATCCTGAATAGGGATGCGGCTTGCTACCAATTTCAATCAATGTGTCCAACGTATTCTGAGAGGCTGCATATTCAAGCAAATCTTCAAGAAAATTCAAGTTAATATTTTCCACAATCACATAATCTTCTTCGTCCTGATTATTAGTGGTTACGCCATTAATGTATTGCCTAGATCTTTGATAATTTCCTGAAGATAACAATAAGCCACTTGCCCAAATTTTGTATATAAATTCTGCTCTAGAATCTAATAAATCAACTACATCTTCTAAATTTGTTTCAAAATCTTCCGCATCTTCCAAATTAAGAAGGATATATTTTGCCATTAAAGTTGATTGACACCTTCTAAATCCAGTGATTAAATCCAATTTGCTTTGTGTATTAAGCTGAGTATTGGATTGGGTAGAACTTATTGAATCATCAAGTGAGTTAAACGAATCCAGTATACCCTCAATTGATGAAGGAACTGAACACCCCCCGGCGTAATCCGGATATTCTGGGGTTATTGAGGTTGGACAAAAGATGGAATTAATGCTGAAAGCAGCACTTTCTGTAATATTATTACAACCGCTATGTGTAGCCGGATCATAACACGATGTGCCATATTTATAATACTTTACGCTATTTATGTTTGAATTGCAATGGATTGAAGGAATTGTATTTTTAGTAAAACAGTTGCTTGCTGAAGTTGACGCACTTCCCTGTATAGGAAATATTTTTGAGTGGTTTAGTTCCACATCTGCTGAGCTTGTACCTGTGTAGCAATTATTTAAAAAGATAGAACCTAAATTATCGTACATGAAGTGAGTACTAAGTGTATTATCAATCATGTAATTCTTATACACGTAATTTTCACATGGTCCTGTAGCCATTAATTCTTGAGAACTAAATACATCATCATAAACATTAGACGATATAAAATAATAACTCAAACCATTTAGATGAGTTCCGATATCTGAATATTCGGTATCATCATCATCTGTAAAGCTATTTCTAATAATCCTTACAGGTGATCCACATTCTAAATTGGTTCCATGAATACCATAATCAGTATTTATAAAGAGATTTATTGCATCATTAGATGATCCGATTAAAGATCCGTGTAAACTGGAGTGTGTATTTAATAATTCTACCCCAGTTGGAATATTTTCAAATTTACAACCATTATAAATATTAGCCCAAGAATCATAAATTAATATTCCACTCTTTTCAATATTTGTGAAATCGCAAGAATTGAATATTATACCATTAGAAGACCATATGGTTACTCCATATTTAAGATTCTCAAATTCACTGTCCAAAAACTTACTGTTGTCTTTCCCATACTTCATAAACTCCACCGCTCGATCACAATCAAATATTTTTGAATCCTCGCAATAGACCAGTCCACCATAATAATCTGCGAAGTCTGGCCAAGTGTACTGTGAATTGGCCATAGAGATAGCAGTCTTAGCTTCTGAAATAGTCGAATTGTTTATCAATACAACTGTGCCAGCTTTATTCTCATCCAAGGGATCATCATAATTTTGAAGTTGCAGACCATTTGAAACACCTTCTACTTTTATTCCACTCCACACATAATCACAAAGGCCTTTAATGCGTCCACCATTCAATGTAAGTCTTGCGCCTCTTTCAACAATAATTTTCTTGTCTTTTCCCATGTAAACATCGCAAGAAATTTCAATTTCTGTTCCATTCTTTATAATTACATCAGCATTAATTAATCTTTGACCAGTCCAATATAATTTTGTACCAGTATCATAAGTTAATGCTTCTACTTCACTTTCCTCATTGCAATAGTCAACATAACTAAAAGGGGTTTTCAACTGATATGACCACATTTCCCGATGTTCACAAGGAGTTAACATCAAAAATTGCGCATAGCCCATCATAAAGACAGTCGAACATGTACCCGATCCGCAATTTGTATTCTGAGAATCATTGTTCCAACAACTGCCACAACAGTGTTCGCTTCCAGTAATTGATATTCCTCTACATGGATTTAAGCAATTGAACGTGTGATTGAGTCTAAATCTGTGACCGTTTTCATGATTAATTAACCTGCCAACCCCCCAAGTATTATTATCTAAATTATAATAAAAAGATCTAAATACATTATTGATAAAAATGGTATTTGATCCATAATTTGTAGATCCGCTAACTGTAGCGCCCCCATTGTCTCTAAACACAATATTAAGTGCGCCTGAGATTAGTATGCTACTACTGTAATTATCATGGAAATAAAGGCTACTACAATTATCAGTTCCATTTAAAAAATAATATCTTACTCTTGAATCAGAATATAAACCTGTTTGATTCAAAGCACCTGAATGGTCGGGATTAAGTTGATTCGACATTTTATCATTCATCTCACCTATTACATAATATGCAAAAGTTGGAGCATAAAGAAGCCAATTTGTGTTTAGAATTGCACTTTGATCATCACAAGTAAAATTTAAATACGAATCATTGTCATACCGTATAAAATGAAAAACGACAGGTATGTACATTATTGGCATAGCTAGAACTTCATCATTATATAAGTCATCAAGATCGGAACAGCTGTAGGTACTTCGATTTGTATACATTGAATCAGCGAAAATGCAGGTTTGAGAAGTAAGATATTCGCTGTAAATCAGAGATAGCAAGGTAATAAGAGCCTTTCGGAGAAATGAACTGGTTTTCATAGTACAAAGATTATAAGAGTTACAATTAATACCCTTCAAAATCATTAGCACTTTCTTAGTTTGAAACAGATAATTCCCTTATCATAAAGGATATAGAAACACCATCTAGGGAAATGCCAAAAAGGTGTCCCACTGTTATTTACTTTTTAGGTGTTAGGCTAAATAAGAAATGTTCTCAATTTTAAGCTTTTTATTTAGATTTTATCTATCCTTTATGATTATTTTTTAAAAAATTAAGTAAATGACAAACAGTTTGCATTATCGAATTACTTAAAACCGTAAAGTATTCCAACTGGATGCAAGCAATTTTCTTATGGCATTTTGGCAAATTTGGAGTCTTGGTTTCTTTCGAGTCGGGCAATAAACTGTGTTTAAAGTACTCTTTCACAATCTAAACCAGCTTACAATGTGATATTCAATTTTTCTTGTCAAACAACAACACTATCTTCACCTTTAAGAAAAGTAAAGATCCATCAAAGCGTTCATTAGATGAGGATCATTCGCAAAAAAAGATTACAAATAATTTTTCTCCTAGATAAACCAAATCCTTAAATAGTCCTAAAACAGTCTCACTGGTTAAATGGCTAGTATTCATCCTCTCGAATGATGGCTAAATAATGTTTTAATATTACTGTTCTTTCAGCTTCTCCTCAACTTGAAAAATTTACGTCTCAATGCTCTGAGAAGCGTTTTCCCAAGGGTCGCACTTCTAGTTAAATATTACAGCATATTCTTTTAGCAGTTTGTTCTTGAGCATTACTTAAAATTTGGAGTGCTCGGCGAAGTCTTTTATCAAGAATACCTCTTTTCCAATTCTAGAAATTACCCCAAGAAGTCGATTATTTTCTTAATTAGTCTTGCTTGGGGTTGACGCCTGTTAAGTTCCCACCCCGTCACCGTATCCGAAGCGACCTTAAGTAATTTAGCAATTTAAGGTTGTGAGATAACGCTATATATAGGCGAACTTTTCACAAGGTGTCCCCTAAAGTTTCTAGCGAGGTTGGTAGGCCGTAGTTATAGGTTTGTCACCAATTAATTGCTTATGACAACTATAAAACGAACCCATGATGGTTCATAGTTATAGGAATAATTCCCAATTACCTGAAATAAAACTCATTATTTGCCGTGACAAACTTTATACTTCTTACCACTACCACAAGGACACGGATCATTTCGTCCAACCTTAGGCTCATCACGACGAACAGTTTCCACAACGGTTTCAGGTCTGCGGCCTGCGGCAGCTGATGCAACTTTACGCGCAACATCTTCCGTTCGATTAGTTTGCACTTTGCTTAAGTCAGTTCTCTGTTCACGGGCTTCTCTTACTTCATCTGCACCTGCAATTAGCAGTTTACCTTTTGATAGATAAGCACACACATCTTCATTGATTTTATACACAAGCCCTTCAAAAAGTTCATAGGCCTCCATTTTGTAAACAACGAGCGGATCTTTCTGCTCAAAAGAAGCAGCCTGCGCTGACTCTTTCAATTCGTCCATGTGCCGCAGATGCTCCTTCCAGTGATCATCAATCAGTGATAAGCTTACCGCTTTTTCAATATCGATCATCACAGATTTTCCTTTCGTATCAATGGCTTCTTTCAGATCTGCCGATACAGGCAATACATGCTTTCTTCCGTCCGTATAAGGCACTGCAATACGTTTGTACCGATGCCCTTCATTTTCATAGACATTCTTAATGACAGGCATTAATACTTCAGCTATTTTATACCGCTTGTTTTCATACTCTTTTTGAACTTGCTCCTGGAAACTTTCAAGCACATTGTCTTCATTAGCAGCTGCGAAGTTTTCAGAGTCCACATCAGGAACCGTTCCTAATATGCTCATACTGTCTTCTACAAACCCTTCGTAGTTATTTGCTTTCTTATGTCGCTCAACAATGTTTTCAGCCATTGACATAAACATAGTATTCAGATCAAGCTGAAGACGAGCTCCCTCAAGGGCATGTTTACGTTTGCGATAAATGGCTTCACGCTGAATGTTCATGACGTCATCATATTCAAGAAGACGTTTACGGATCCCGAAGTTGTTTTCTTCTACTTTCTTTTGAGCACGTTCGATAGATTTTGTCACCATGGAATGCTGGATCACTTCACCTTCTTTATGTCCCATGGAGTCCATCACTTTCGCAATCCGCTCCGAATGAAATAACCGCATCAGGTTATCTTCAAGTGAAACATAAAATTGTGTAGAACCAGGATCTCCCTGCCTACCTGAACGACCGCGCAGCTGCCTGTCTACCCGCCTTGAATCGTGGCGCTCTGTACCAATGATAGCAAGACCTCCCGCTTCTTTTACGCCGGCCCCCAGCTTTATGTCTGTTCCTCTACCTGCCATGTTTGTAGCAATTGTAACGCGGCCTGCATGCCCAGCTTCAGCTACAATTTCAGCTTCACGCTGATGTTGTTTGGCATTGAGGACATTGTGCGGAATACCCCTTAATTGCAACATCCTACTAAGCTTCTCAGAGATATCAACGGATGTCGTACCCACCAGTACAGGCCTTCCTTCCTGAGTTAGTTTTACAATATCATCGATGACAGTATTATATTTCTCTCTGGCAGTTTTGAATACCAAATCTTCGCGGTCATCACGAACAATTGGGCGATTCGTTGGAATCACGACCACATCAAGTTTGTAGATTTCCCACAACTCACTGGCCTCTGTTTCAGCCGTACCGGTCATGCCCGCAAGCTTGTGATACATTCTGAAAAAATTCTGCAACGTAACCGTAGCATATGTTTGTGTGATCTCACCAACTTTTACGTTTTCCTTTGCTTCAAGCGCCTGGTGCAAACCGTCTGAATATCGACGCCCTTCCATCATTCGCCCTGTTTGCTCATCTACAATTTTCACCTGGCCTTCGAGTACCACATATTCTTCATCACGTTCAAAAAGTGTGTAAGCCTTGAGAAGCTGACTAATCGAGTGTAGGCGACGCGATTTTATAGAGAAGTCCTGTGCAAGTTGTTGTTTGGCTTCTGCAAGCGATTCACCCATCAACTTGTCATTTTCGGTGATCGTCAACATCTCTGTAACGATATCCGGCATCACAAAAAAGTTGGTATCTGAATTATACTTGGCAAGATATTCTGTCCCCCTTTCTGTCAGTTCAACCTGCCTGTTTTTTTCATCGATGTTGAAATACAGTGGTTCATCTACCAGGTGCATTCTTTTCGATTGTTCCTGCATGTAATAATTTTCTGCTTTTTGCAGCGCAACCTTTACACCTTCTTCAGAAAGAAATTTAATTAAGGGCCTGTTTTTTGGAAGAGCACGGTACGAACGCAATAATGCCATGCCGGCCTCTCCTTCTTCAGAACCAGTTTTGCCTTCATTGAATAATTTACGAGCGTCGGCCAGATATTGAGTGGAGAGCTTTCGTTGGGCATCAATTAGTTTTTCTACGTATGGACGTAGTTCCATATATTCCTGTTCTTCTGCACCCTCAGGTACTGGGCCTGATATGATGAGTGGAGTACGGGCATCATCGATCAGTACAGAGTCTACCTCATCCACCATGCAGTAATGATATTTTCGCTGTACCTGTTCTTCCGGAGAGCGAACCATATTATCACGTAGATAATCGAAACCAAATTCACTATTGGTTCCATAGGTGATATCATTTGTATAAGCACGCTTTCGTTCAGTAGAGTGAGGTTTGTACTTGTCAATACAATCCACCGTCAGCATCAAAAATTCAAAGATAGGGCCCACCCATTCGCAGTCACGACGAGCGAGATAATCGTTTACAGTGACGATGTGAACACCCTGACCTGCTAGAGCATTCAGGTAAGCAGGCAGTGTGGCCACAAGAGTTTTTCCTTCACCGGTTCCCATCTCTGCCACTTTTCCATCATGTAGCACCATACCACCGATAAGCTGCACATCATAAGGAATCATGTTCCATTTGATCAGTCCACCCGCAGCAAGCCACTCATTTTTCCATGAAGCCTGGTCTCCTTCGATCGTGACATGCGATTTACGAGAAGCCATATCACGGTCATGATCTGTGGCTTTCGTTGTAAGAGTTGGATTCTGAACAAATCGGCGACAAGTCTCTTTGACTACAGCGAAAGCTTCTGGAAGGATCGTGAGGAGAAACTCTTCCAGATCCTTGTCTCTTTCCTTAA
>JAYUXX010000505.1:0-2745 GCA_043752765.1 Saprospiraceae bacterium
TCAGTTTTATTATTCACAGGTATTACAGCGCTCGGGGTGCTATTAGGGTATTTGCAGATCAAACCTGAACCGGACAATTCGTTTCCAACACTTTACATGACTGATTTTGATATGACGCGGGCAAAGTGGGCTTTCTCACGACTCATACATGCTTATTTTGCGATTCCAAATTTCACTGATTTTCATTGGTGGAATACGAACCTGTTTGTACCTGATGAAACAAAGTTTTTAATCGGCATCACTCCGGTAATCTTTGTGATGTGGATTTTCGCATTTTTACGATATCGCTTTGTACTAGCCCTTTATACTGCAGGGACGCTACTATTGATCCTTTTCTATTACTATACAGGATTTATTTGGGCCCGTTATTCAGGTCATTTATATTTATTGTTATTTGCCTGTTGCTGGCTTGTGTACTATAATAAGGAGAAGCCCTTTAAAAATCCATTTTTGGAAAAGGTCTCGCTGTTAGGTAATAAGATGAGAATTCCGCTTTTTATCCTGATTCTTTCGGTTCATTGTATTGGAGGCGTGATGTCATACATACAGGATCTGAAACACCCATTTTCAACAAGTGAGCAAGCCACTTATTTTATTCGGAGCAATCATTTAGAAAATCTAGAAATCATAGGCAGTAAAGATTATGTGGTTTCTCCACTTGCCGTTCAGCTCGATAAGAAAATTCTGTATGCAGAAAGGAAAGAATATGGAAGCTTCATTATTTATGACCAAAAGCGAACGAACATCTGGTCCTTCAAAGAAGTCCAGGCATACGTAACACAAATGCACAGACAGGGAAGTAAACAGATGTTACTGGTGAAAGATACTCCGATAATGTTGCGTTATGACGATACAGGTGAGACAATTCCATGGTCGAATGCTAGGCTGACAGATTCGTTAAACCTGAAATTTCTAGCTAAAGTTGACCCGGGAATTGTAAAGGACGAGACCTACTATATTTATTCGGTAGACGAGATGCTTGAAGCTAAATAATTATCTCAGATCCGAAATTTATTGAAGTTTACGCCAGGCTCCGATCGATATCCCGCTGGACATCTCTTTCTTTAATGGTATTTCGTTTGTCAAATTCCTTCTTTCCCTGCGCAAGCCAAATTTCACACTTCGCATGACCACGCGCCGAAAAATATATACGATATGGAACGATCGTCAACCCTTTTTCAGCTACACGTCTTTCAAGCTTTTTTAATTCCGTTTTTTTGAGGAGAAGTTTTCTCACACCCTTTGCTTCGTGCTGTGACATACTTGCCATTTCATATTCACTGATATGAAGTTGTTTGATGTAGAGTTCTCCTTCTTCGAATACACACCAGGCATCACTCATATTCGCAAGTCCTAATCGCAGGGATTTCACCTCAGTTCCTTTCAACACAATTCCCGCCTCATACGACTGCATGAGATGATATTCAAATTTCGCTTTGCGATTTAGAATTTCGGCCGCTTTATGTTCCTTGATATGCATACAACAGAAAGTAGCTGATTAAGATTTAGAGGGTTGATTACTGAACAACATTGGATGAGCCGGTTTTAGGTGCTCATTAAGGAAATCAGTCATCTTCACATAGAGGTGCCTTCTTGCATTATCACCATAAATACTATGATTCCGGTTGGGATAGGAATACGTATCATATTGTTTATTCGCCCTTATCAATGCGGCAGACATTTCTGCAGAGTGTTGATAATGGACATTATCATCTGTGGCACCGTGCACGAGTAAATAATTTCCTTTTAATTGATCTACAAAGTTTATCGGAGAATTATTTTCATAACCTTCCGAATTTTCTTTTTCGTCCCGCATATATCGCTCTGTATAGATTGTGTCATACCACTTCCAATTCGTTACAGGCGCTACGGCAATCGCTGAATTAAATACATCATTTCCTTTTAGCAGACACAATGAAGACATATATCCTCCATAACTCCACCCAAAAATGCCTATGCGACTTGCATCCACATAAGGTTGTTTGCCTAAATATTTGGCAGCTTCTATCTGATCGACAGTTTCATATTTACCCAGTTGGAGATATGTCATCTTCTTAAACTCTTCACCCCGGCCACCTGTACCACGATTGTCTACACAAGCAACGACATAACCTTGCTGTGCAAGTGACTGAAACCACCAATAGTCTGTTCCCACCCAGCCATCAACGACTTCCTGCGATCCCGGACCACCATAAAGAAACATTAAGACCGGATACTTTTTGGTTGCATCGAAATTATAGGGTTTGATCTGGTAACCATTTAATTGTACTCCTTCAGATGTGTTGAAGGAATAGAATTCGACGGGCTGTACCTGGGTAAGTTCTTGTTGCTTTTTCAATCCTGCATTATCCTCAAGCAATCGCACTGTTTTTCCTTTTCGATCATGAACCGAAATAGTAGCAGCTGAATTAATCGTTGAGTAATTCCACACAAATAAGTCAAACGTCGTTGAGAATTGAGCACTATTGGTTCCCACTTTATCAGTGATGAGTTTTTGATGTGCTCCTTTTAAATCGATACTATAAACTTCTCTTTGCATCGGGGATTTAACAGCAGCCTGGTAGTATAGTGTATTGTTTTTTTCATCCACACCATAGAACGAGGTTACTTCCCAGGAACCTGATGTGAGTTGGCGTTTTAGGGTGCCATCCATTCCATAGAGATAGATGTGATTATATCCATCTTTTTCGCTGGTCCAGATAAAACATTCATCGTCTGATAAAAACGTAAGATTGTCATGGATGT
>JAYUXX010000506.1:0-15268 GCA_043752765.1 Saprospiraceae bacterium
CAACGCGCTTATAACAAAATATATTAATTGACCATATCGTCACAAAGAAGTAGGGTCGTAATATATTACAACCTACTTTGTGGTCCAACTCCAATTTTCTGTACTTGGGTAATAAAAATGGTTAGCTTTATTCATCTTCACATTACTCTTCAGAAATCCACTAAATCCAACTAAAGTGAAATACATCACAGTCATCGGAAAATATCTTTTCGCAGTACCCTTTGTCATCTTCGGCTTCCTTCACCTGATCAATGCTGAAAATATGACGGCGATGGTGCCACTTCCGGGAGGGGTACTTTGGGTGTATGTGTCGGGACTTGCGATGTTATTAGCCGGAGTGGCGATCCTGATAGGTAAGAAGGATGCAGTGGCTACCTGTCTATTGGGTCTTCTGCTTTTGGCGTATGTATTGATGATACATCTTCCGAATGTGATCGCGACAAGTGGATCAGATATCGTTTCCTCTACAAATTTATTGAAAGATCTTGCACTTTCCGGTGCGGCTTTCGTATATTCAAGGTCGGCAGCAAAAGACAGAACAGCACAGCTAACATAAGAAACAGATCGACATTCATCTCTCCAAGCCCTGATTAATTTTTCGAAATTGTCAGGGTTTTTATTTTTCCCCAAAATCTGATCACAGATAATTATGGGGAATTATTTTTTTTCAAGGGTATATCTGCCCAATTCAGTAGTGCATTAACGATGACGATAGGAGAATAATCACTGAAAGGACTTTTCATAAGAATAGCCATATTTGCATTCTATGCGTTGGCGAATTGATTTAAGTTATGACGGCTCCCTATTTAGTGGTTGGCAAAAGCAGCCCGGTGACAAGACTGTTCAGCAAACGATTGAAGAAGCTTTTTCGATGATCCATCGGGAACCCATTGAAATTGTGGGTTGCGGTAGAACAGACACAGGAGTACACGCCAGAAAGTATACGGCACACATGGACATGGGTGCAATTGAGGACTGTGCTAAATTCCTTTATCATGTCAATGCAGTTTTGCCACGGGATATTGCTATTCATTCAATAAGTCAGGCAGATGCTGATTTTCATGCACGATTCGATGCCATTACCCGTCAATACAAATACTACCTGCATTTTTCGAAATCACCTTTTTCATTCAAACACTCCATGCAGTTTAATTCGCCGGCTGCATTAGATCAAAATAGCATGCAGGATGCGGCTCGTTTATTTCTGCATTACAAAGATTTTTTACCATTCTGCAAGACAGGTTCAGATGCACAACATTATAAATGTTTGGTAACAGAATCTCAATGGAAGTTTACTGAAACTACCGCGTCGTATGCCATTACAGCAAATCGCTTTTTACGGGGAATGGTCAGGTTAATTGTTGGTGCTCACTTAAACGTGGGACTTGGAAAACTTTCACTATCGTCTCTTGAAGAATGTTTGATTTCACAGAAGCCTTTACCTCTGCAATGGAGCGTTCCACCTGAAGGTTTGTTTCTTGAAAATGTATTGTATCCGGGAGAGGAATAAATTATTCGTCCGGAAATAATCGAAATGAGGAAGCAAATTTATTTACCTCATGATGTATCGTTTTCAAAATAGTTTCATCCGTTCGATTTGAGATAGCCCTGTCCATCCACTCTACTATTTTTTCACAATCGGACTTATCCATGCCCCGCGTTGTAATCGCTGCCGTTCCAACACGAATTCCCGAGGTTACAAATGGACTGTATTTATCAAAAGGAACCATGTTTTTATTGACCGTAATATCAGCTTTAATTAATGCATCCTCTGCTTCCTTGCCAGTAAGGCCTTTGCTGGATAAATCAATAAGCATCAAATGATTATCCGTACCTCCTGAGATAATCTGGTATCCTCTTTCAGTAAACGCATTTGCCATCGCCTCGGCATTCGCAATTACCTGTTTTGAGTAAACAACAAATTCAGGTGCAGAAGCTTCAATAAACGAAATGGCTTTTGCTGCGATTACGTGTTCGAGAGGGCCGCCCTGCATGCCGGGGAAAACACCACTGTTTAAAATCGCTGACATCATAATAGGATCCCCTTTTTTAGTAGTGCGTCCCCATGGATTAGCAAAATCCCTACCCATCATTATGATACCTCCTCGTGGACCTCGCAGCGTCTTATGTGTAGTCGAAGTCACAATATGACAATGCTGCATCGGATCCGCTAGCAATCCTGAAGCTATAAGTCCTGCCGGATGTGCGATATCAGCCATCAATAAAGCACCTACTTCATCAGCTATCTCTCTGAATCGCTTGTAATCCCAATCCCTTGAATATGCTGATGCGCCACAGATGATAAGTTTTGGTTTGTGTGCAAGTGCCTGACTGTGCACTTCATCCATATCAATCAATCCGGTTTCTTGCCTGACACTATACGACTTAGCATTAAATGTCAGACCACTGTAATTGACGGGCGAACCATGCGTCAGGTGACCACCATGCGATAAATTAAAACCAAGCATAGTCTCTCCCGGTTTGAGCACAGCGAGATAAACCGAAGAGTTGGCCTGGGCTCCTGAATGTGGTTGAACGTTTGCGTATTCTGCTCCAAAGAGTGACTTCAGGCTATCGAGTGCCATGGTTTCAATTTGATCTACAACCTCACACCCCCCGTAATACCTTTTTCCAGGATAACCTTCTGCATATTTATTGGTGAGGCATGATCCCATAGCTTCCAGAACGGCAGTCGAAGTAAAGTTTTCTGAAGCAATCAACTCGATACCTTTCCGCTGGCGATTTTCTTCTTTGCCGATAAGTTCGAATACGGTTTGTGAATCCATTTTATTCATAATAATCAATTGACTGTGGATGCAAAGATGTGAAATACCATTGATTAACCTGCTTCAGATGGATCGATTTTATTGTCTCGGTATCAGCAAATTATACGTAATGGATTAATCCGGGGTTGGATAACAAATAAAATACTTTCGTTGTAATGCAATCTTGACGGCGGGATCAAGGAATGTAGAAAAAAGACGAATCTCATTGTCTTTTGTCAGGATTCCGATCTCATCCGCGTCAGTATTATAGGCGGTATTGGATTCACTGCCCGTCCAAACTAATTGATCTATTTCGCTTTCCGACATCCCCGTATCTTCTTTAATACTTTGTTTAACATGAAGCAATTCATCTGTTTCAAATGGTTTCTCAGACCATTTGATTTTATGCAATTTGCGTTTGATCAGGTTGGTGGTCAGCAAGGGTATTGGACCTTTGGAATAATCCTGTAATTGTTTGAAACTATGATCTACCGATACATCATCCGTACGCTGGAAATACGGAATAATTTCGTCCAATTCATTTGCAAAGGTGTGCAGATCGATGTCTTGTGACAGAAAAAATTCAAGTTCCGGGGCCAGATATAATTTCCGTTGCACACTTGATTCATTGCGTAGAAGGACAATTATATTTTTTGCCATGAGCTCCGCAGCTAATACCGTTTTATGAAGATATACCTGCCAGTACATGATCCTGCGGGCCACCAGGAACTTCTCAATACTATGCAATCCTTTTTCTTCAACGACCAGGTGATCATCTTTTACCTGCAGCATTCGCAGTATTCTGTCATGACCTACCACACCTTCAGCTACTCCTGTGTAAAAACTGTCTCTCGACAAATAATCAAGCCTGTCCAAGTCAAGCTGTCCACTGATCAATTCATGGAAAAAGGGTCTCGGATAAAATCCACCAAACATCTGGAGCGCAAGTCCGATACATCCTCCAAGAGTTCGGTTAAGATGACTGATGAGTACTTTCCCCATCGATTCATGATCCGCTTGTATGATCAATTCTTCAAGTGCATGACTATAAGGTGAATGGCCTATATCGTGCAATAGAACTGCAATCAAGGCTGCTTCCTCTTCAGTCGTTGATATTTCCACCCGTTTAGAGCGGAGCTCATCGATAGCCATACCCATCAAATGCATGGCGCCAAGCGCATGGTGGAATCTTGTATGTTGTGCTCCGGGGTAGACCAGATGCGTGAGTCCTGTCTGTTTTATGCGCCTCAGGCGTTGAAACAAGGGGTGTTCGATGATGTCATACAGAAGCGGGGTCCTGATATGAATGAGGCCATAGACAGGGTCATTGATCAGTTTCCTTTTGTTCATAAGACAAGATTAAGAAAATATCGGCCTATCAGGATTCGTTCGATGAACACATTCACATAAGGATTGTACTATTGACTATGGATAAAATTAAGATACTGTGGGCTGATGATGAGATTGATCTTTTGAAACCACAATTATTTTTCCTTGAAAAGAAGGGATACAATGTGATAACGGTTTCAAACGGGCATGATGCAATCGAAGAATTTGAAAAGGCCGGGGATGTGGATATCATATTTTTGGATGAAAGTATGCCCGGGCTATCAGGTCTGGAAACGTTGTCCAGGTTGAAAGCTCTGAAACCATCACTTCCGATCGTCATGATCACGAAGAATGAGGCTGAAAATATCATGGAAGAAGCGCTGGGGTCACAGATCGATGACTACCTTATAAAACCCGTCAATCCTAATCAGATTCTGTTGACACTGAAAAGAATTGTAGACAACAAACGATTGGTCAGGGAAAAAACATCCTCAGATTACCAGGTTGAGTTTCGCCATATTCTGATGGAGATTAATAGTGGTCTTGATATCAATAGCTGGGCTAGTGCCTACAAGAAAATCGTAAACTGGGAAATAAAGATCGACACTTCGCGCAGTGAAGAAATGATTGATATTTTGTCGATGCAGAAATCAGAGGCGAATTCTGAATTTTCCAAATTTGTGTCAAAGAATTATATGACGTGGATGAAGGACCGTGACAAAGCTCCGATCATGTCGGACGATCTGTTGGCCACTAAGGTTTTTCCACATATTAATGATAAAGAACCGGTAGTTTTTTTGTTGCTCGACAATTTGCGGTGGGACCAATGGAAGATTCTGGAGCCTGTGATCACTGAAATATATGATGTGGAAGAAGAAGCATTTTTCTATAGTATTCTGCCAACGTCAACTCAGTACAGTCGGAACGCTATTTTCGCAGGTATGATGCCAGGGGAGATTGCCAAACATTACCCGGATATATGGCTTGATGACTTTGAAGAAGGTGGAAAGAATAAATATGAAGAAGATCTGCTTGGAAAACAACTTCAGCGTCGTGTGAAGAAAGAAATTAAATGGCAGTATAAGAAGATTACGAATGTAGATGATGCACGGGAGTTAGGCGATAAGGCATTGGACTATATGCATAATGATCTGGTGGTCATCGTTTACAACTTTATAGATATGTTGTCTCATGCACGGACCGAAATGGAAGTATTGAAGGAACTGGCTGGAGATGAAAAAGCTTACCGATCATTGACACATAGCTGGTTTGTCAATTCACCACTTTGGATTGCATTACGTAAAATGTCAACGCTAGGTATGAAATTGATTATTGGCACCGATCATGGTACGATCCGTGTAAAACAACCATCAAAAGTTGTAGGTGACAGAAATACAACTACAAATCTTCGTTATAAGATGGGTAAGAATTTGCAATATGAACCGAAGGATGTGCTGGATATTAAAAAGCCTGAAGAAGCGGGTCTACCTAAACCTTATTTAAGTGCTTCCTATATTTTTGCGAAGGAGGATAAATATTTTCTATATCCGAATAACTATAATCACTATAATACATTCTTCAGGAATACATTTCAGCATGGTGGAATTTCACTAGAAGAAATGATCTGTCCGATCGTCAGGCTTACTCCTAAAACCGGCGTGAGACCTTATGGATAAATGATCATATCACATTTCCGTACAGGAACTAAGTTTTCATTCCTGAATATATATCTCTTAACTGGTCAGGATGTTCGAGGACAAAATCTTTCCAAAGCTTCTGGCTTGCAAGGAAACGAATTTCCTTTCCGAAGGATCCTTTTGATTTAAATTTAATTACTATTACTCTCCCGGGTAGCAAGCTGCTGTTGCGGATACTTTCAACATCCGTGAATGGATATTTGAAGGTTTTGAAATAATTGCTGACATATACATACCGGTCATCCATATCCACCCGATAAAAGCGCCAGAGTATAAAATGGATAAAAGCAAAGCCCGAACCTAAGATCAATAAAAGGCCCAGCCACACAATGGGGTTTGAAAAGACCTGTGCTTTTCCGCGAACTGTCCATCCCAGCAAACCGGTAAGTGATAAGATGATCGTAAGCCAAATCGTTGGCAATGCAATGCGCAACAGGATGGTCAATTGAGAAGAAACTCTTTCCATCACTCGTTGTTTTCGGTTATATAGGTTTGTTTAGCCTCCTCGTCTTTTTTGTCTTTATCAATACGTTTTGTAAGGATGATGCTCACTTCATAAAGTGCATAGAGTGGAATGGCAATCATCATCATTGTGATAGCATCCGGCGGTGTGATCACAGCAGCCACAACAATAATAATGACAACGGCATGTCTGCGATATTTAATCAGGAACGCGGAAGAAACAATTCCAATTTTGGCCAAGAAATACATGATGATGGGCATCTCAAAAATTAAGCCCACAGGTAGTGTAAACATTGTCATTGAATTCACGAGGGCTTCAAGTGTGGTGGTATTGGCAACGTCCGGACTTACGCTGTATGATGAAAGAAAAGTGATCGCAATCGGTGATATCAGAAAGTAACCAAATGATACACCCAGCAAAAAAAGAAGACTACAAACAAAAACGATACCCCGTGCAGCTTTGACTTCATTTTTATAAAGTCCGGGCTTGATAAATTTCCAGAACTCATAAAAGATATAGGGAAATGCAACGATTACTCCCAGCCACAACGAAACCTTGATATGACATATAAATTGCTCTTGGATATCGCGTGTGATGATCTGAAGGTTTTGCGGATAAAAACAAAAAGTGGGCGAAAGATTGCAAAAGAAAATATAGGTCGGGAAATCCGCTTTGGTAGGTCCCAGGATGATGTACTGGAAAACGATGGTCTTCATCGCAAATACAACTATCGATACGACCACTACACTGGCAAGTGCACGGATAATGTGCCACCTCAGAACTTCAATATGCTCGAAGAATGTCAATTCATTAGCGTCCTTTTTAACTAAAGTCATTCGGCTCTGTATAGGGAATTGTCTTTCATTCAGGGCACGAATATCGTGAAGTCTCGTGTATTGTTGCTGAATATACTTTTCAGAAGATCCATGACTCCTTCACACTGCCGATATGGCTATATTTGCACCCCTGTGTGATGAGCTATTAAAAGTATAAGAAATCACGTATTTATATGGTGTTCAATTAGTTAGGAGAAATGAAATATTTAAAGCAAACGATCAGTTTAAATTCTATGAAAGTAATTTTACTCCTGAGCATCCTTCTGGTTTCCTTTACCTTGTATGCGCAGCCTACCGATGGATTGGTAGGATATTATTCATTTGATGCCTGTGATGCTACAGATGACACGGGAGGTGGGGCAGACGGGATCATCATGGGAAATGCAATCTGTGGTTGTGGCGTCAAGGGCAATGGATTTGAGTTTGACGGAAACACCACCATTCAGATCCTGGGAAACCTTGATGTGATTTTTGGAGATGATTTTACGATTAGTTTCTTCATTCTTCCAAATCCACAATCGAATGCCGTTATGGATGTCCTTTCAAAAAGTGAGATTTGTGGTATCGATAGCACTTTAGAACTCAGATATAATCCTGTCAGTCGCGATTTGAGCCTGACATTGTCCGAACATGCTGATTTATCATTCAGAAGTTCGCTCAGTCTTCCTACAAACCAATGTTATCATCATGTTGCCTTTGTTAGAAATGACCGTGATATTTATTTCTATTATGACGGGGTACAGAAATCTAAAATTGGAAGTTCATTCTTTGTGAAAATTGACAACAATGGTATTCTTACGCTTGGAGGCGGACCTTGCCTTGCAAATGGAGAAGTATCCTTCAGAGGAGTTCTTGATGAATTGAGGTTGTACAACCGCGCATTGACATCTTTTGAAGTTCAGGAATTGAATAGTCCGATTGATGAAATCACTTCGCCTGATACAGTGCTATTTACAGGAAGTTCCATGCAGGTGAGATTACCTGTTACCTGCGCACCCTCCATTCAATGGAGCCCTGCTACGGGAGTAAGTAATACAAGTATTGCGCAACCCATATTGAGTCCAGCAACTACTACTACGTATGAAGTAGAATTGGACTATGGTTTTTGTGTTGCTACCGATTCTATTCATATTACAGTTGCAGATTCTGCTGATCTGGGTTGTGAAAATGTATTTTTTCCGACCGGATTCACGCCTAATGGTGATAATATAAATGACATATGGGGAATGAGCAATGTTGTTTTCCTGGGAGAGTTTACTACGCTGCAGGTTTTTGACAGATGGGGTGGGGAAGTATATAAAACGGAAGACAAATCAGAGAGCTGGGATGGTACATTCAAAGGGGAAGAATTGATGCCCGGATTATATGTGTATCAATTTAACTATCGCTGCAATGGCGAAGAGAAGAGGAAGACAGGGGGAGTCGCTGTAATAAGATAAATGAGAAATGAGAAGTTAGAAATGAGAAATTAGGAATGAGAAGTTAGAAATGAGAATCCATCGTAGGACGATGGTCCCGCCATTATGATATGAATGTGGGATGGGAATTAGAAATTAGAAATTAGGAACTAGAAATTGGAAATCCATCATAGGACGATGGTCCCGCCATTTATGAAATGAATGAATGCGGGATAGAAATTAGAAACGTGAATCATGAATCATGAAACGTGAAACGTGAATCGTGGAACGTGAAACGTGAAACGTGAAACGTGAAACGTGAATCATGAAACGTGAAATTGGAAGTTGGAAGTTGGAATGGAAGAGAGAAAATTAGAAACGATAAATTAGAAATCCATCGTAGGACGATGGTCCCGCCAATTATGAATGAATGCGGGATAGAAATTAGAAACGTGAATCGTGAATCGTGAATCATGAAACGTGAATCGTGAAACGTGAATCGTGAAATTGGAAATCCATCGTAGGTCGATAGTCACGCCATTATGAATGAATGAAGCGGGAAGGAAACTAGAAACTAGAAACTAGAAATTAGAAACCATTGTACGACGATGGTCCCGCCATTATGAATGAATGCGGGATAGAAATTAGAAACGTGAATCGTGAATCGTGAATCGTGAATCATGAAACGTGAAACGTGAAACGTGAAACGTGAATCGTGAAACGTGAATCGTGAAACGTGAAACGTGAAACGTGAATCGTGGAACGTGAATCGTGAAACGTGAATCGTGAAATTGGAAATCTATCGTAGGACGATGGTCCCGTCATTATGAATGAATGCGGGATGGGAATTAAAAACTAGGATCTAGAAATTACTGCTGACTATCCCGCCACATTTTTGAAAAATGGTCGGGACCAAAGCCATGCTTTGGCTCACTACTCACTACTCACGATTATATCCTCCCGTCACTTAATGAGTGTGATATCTCCCTTGAAGATGAGTTTGGTTTCATTGTCGATAAACTGCACCTCGGCGACGTAGACATAAACTCCGGGACTTAGTGCTTCCCCATCAAAGGTTCCGTCCCAACTACCGGCACCGTCAGGTGTAGGCAATATCATGGTTTCGGAATGTACGAGATTGCCCCAGCGGTCGTAGATATAAAAGTAATTTATGGATTCGACGCCATGACCTGTGTAGATCTTAAAATCGTCATTACGGCCATCGAAGTTTGGTGTGAATACAGTTGGAATGAAAACATCACGTTCAAAATCAACTCCTACCGTAATAGTAGCAGATCCCTGGCATCCATTAATATCTGTTACCGTCCATGTGTACAAGGTCGGAAGAAAATTAAATACCCAGGTTCCATCGCAAGTAGGGCATCCAACCGGTACTTCACCGGACCAATTCATCATTGCAATGGGATTATCACTTTGATCTATCTGTCCGAGGAGGAATAAACTATCTCCTAAATCAATAATCGGATTGTCAGGGCCAATTGAAACTATGATTGGATTGGGTTCCATCACCATATAGGTTGAATCAGCAGAACATCCGCGATCGTCAAAAACACTTACAATATAAATTCCGGAAGGAATCAAGATCGGATCCCCAAGATCAAATAATTGTCCTCCATTGATATTAAATGAATAATTCCCATTACCCCCTGTGACACTGTCAATTTGAAGAACAGTTTCATCACCAAAACAATCAGGTGGTGCAACATCAGGCCACTCCACAATTATTGGAGGTGGCGAGGTAAGGTTATATGAAGTTGTATCGCTACATCCTGCCGGATCAGTTACAGTAATGAGATAATTTCCTGCAGCCAGATTAACAGCCTGATAAATCGTAGATACATTAGGGTTCCACTGAAATGTGTAAGCTCCAGGGTTTCCACCTGAAACATCTACAACTACGATTCCATCATTACTTGCACCACAGGATAAATTTCTAGTAGCGGAAAAATTAATCTGTGCGATAAGCGTGTCAGGTTCCACAATTGTAAAACTATCTGTCGTAGTACAGTTTTTACTGTCCACAACGGATACAAAATACTCGCCCGCTACAATTCCATTATAGATAGCGGAGGATGGCCCACCAGCCCAATCATATGTGTATCCAGGTGTTCCACCTGAGGCTATAACTTCTAAACTTCCATCTGCATACCCATGGCATGTAGCGTCAATAGCGCTTACTAAATCAAGTTCAACAGGTGCGGGCGTGAAGATTTCAATTGTGTCTTCATAAAAACAAATACCGTCCTGTGAAACACTGAATACTGTAGTTCCTTCACATATACTATCAATTTGAAATATTACACCTGTATCTGCAAAAGAAGTTGTCGTAGTCCAATACAGAAAATAATCCATGGTGGGGTCGCCATCAGACGGAATGATCCTGACTTCTCCATCACAAATCCCGGGACAAGTAACACTGTCCGGAATTCCAAACGTAAGATCAATGGCATCAGGAGCGATGATTTCAAAACTATCGATGGCAATAGAGTCCATTGCATCTGTAACCGTCACGTAATATAGGCCAGGACTTAATCCTGCATAGGTTCCCGTTGTAGTGGTATCAGGAAATGACCAATAAAATGTAACCGGTGCAACAGCATTCATGGTATCCACTATGACCGTTCCTGTGTAAGGACCGCCAACAGCTTCATTATTACACGACGGCTGGATGATTGTGATAGCTAATTCAAGTTTGTTCGCACAATTGATGATAACTGTATCATCGAGAATACAAAAGATGGGCGCACCCAATATTATATCGACACTCAGCGTATCGGGATCTTCGATAGGGATAGTCGGGGTTACTAAACCATTACTCCACAAGACTCCTGCACCCATTGGAATAGGGCCACCCTGATACAACACAGTAACCGTGCTTCCAGCTTCACATGGGACACCATTAATCTGAAATGTGATATCAGCTTCTTCATTGTCATCGCCATCAAATATGGAGAATGGAAGTGTGGCTGTACATCCATTGTTATCGGTGACTGTAAGTATATAATTTCCTGCGTTCAGATTTTCTAATGAATCCCCATCCTGGGTTCCCATGGTTGAGTCGAGAATATAAGGTCCTGTTCCATTGGTGACGGTAAACCACACATCTCCGCTACCTGAGGGGAGGCAATTATCCGGTCTGCGGCCGTCAAGGGTGACAGTCATGGGAAGTGGTTCAGATATCATAAAAGGTATGGTATCGGAAGTGCAAGGGCCTTCATTGACCACTGCAGCATAATTTCCCGGGGCAAGTGGCATATATGTAAATGGTCCGGCAAAATTATTTATTGAAGTGACCACATTGTCCATATCATCCAGGATCTTATAGGAATACATTGGGCCGGATAATCCATTTGTCAATCCTGATATTTGAACACTCCCATCCATACCACCTGCGCATGATGCGTCTGTAGGAGTGACATTCGCACTTATCGTAGTCGTAAATCCGATTGTAAAACAATACACTGTATCGCATTGAGATACTTCATCTGAAACTGTAATGCAATAATCACCAGGGTTAAGTGCACCTACAGTAAACTCATCCGTCGTAATCACAAACCCCGGACTTGTGGTGATCGTATAATTGGTATCGATATCTGGTGTACCTCCGGTGATCTTCAAGCCGATAAAACCATTAGGCATGCCCGTACATGTGGCATCCTGCATTGCAGTTACATTAAAGACGAATGGGTTATCATTCAACACAGAAATGATTTCTGCTTCGCAACCATTTTTATCTTTCACCAGGATCCTGTACATACCGTCTGGCAAGCTAGTAACTAAAGCAGAGTCGCCCGAAAAGCGAATAAACCCAGAACCAGCAAGTGAAGGGTCAGTGAGACTTTCCCAGATAAAACTAAACGGTTGGGAACCACCGGAAGGTTTGATCCACATTGTACCGTTTTCAAATTTATAGCAAGTTGGATGACGAAGTCGTGTCGTAACTCCCAGTGCCAATGCATCAACATCAATATTGTACGTAATCATTGAGCCAAGGGCATCAATAATGGTCACATCATAATTTCCTTCCGGGACGCTCAAGACCATACTTCCACCTTCTGCAGGTATGAAGATGGGTCCTCCTGGAGTACCGGTATTCGTTTCCAGCAGTGTCACCGTGTATGAGGCAGTTCCACCATACACGGTCAGATCTATTTCGCCATTTCCTCCGAGAATTGCGGGTCCGCAACTAGTTAAAAATCCAACAAGTTCAACCGCAGGATCTACTGCCATCACACAATTGATGGAATCGGAGGGAACGACGCTATTCACATCGGCGACTTCAAAGTCAAAGAATGGGCTGATTCCAACAGGACTTGTTGATCCCGGGGTGCCAATAATCCGAAAACAAATCTCAAAAAGTACAGTGCCATCGGTAAGTGATTCACCCATAATGGGGAAACCAAGTGGAATTACTTTAAGCGTATTCGGGCCTGAAAGATTAAAATCAGCATTTACATTGATGCTGGGCGAGCCAGGATTTTGAATTTCGATGAAATCAAGGATATCACTATCCCAAATGATCTCGTACTGAAATATGACAATATCGTTAAAATCCTGCACTGTGACCGGGATACATATGGTATCACCCGGCTTTCCGTCTATACAGTTGAAGGTGAAAGTGACTGGATCAACTCCTGATAATGAGTTAGTTATGTTGTCAGAATTCGATTCTGACGTGGAAGCATAAGCACTCTGACCGGAAAATCCTACCCACAAGACAGCAATCCACACCCAGTTTCTTATATTCCAGAAAGTCTGATTTTCCATTCAGCAATATTAGTATAAAATATTTTTGTAATATGTTATGCGCAAAAATAGCTTAACAATCTGTGATTGAGGTCGGGGTTTCCATTTATTTTTAAAGGAATGAGGGCATTGGTAAGATTCATTTTCACTTAACGCCGCTGCCCTGACAAATCGAAGTGTGTAAACGGTTTTTTGAAACGCAAAAGTATGAAAACTGCCGTTTTTGAAGTTTTCGCTATTCATATGAATGAGAACTACAAGCAATTGCTAATTCAATCAGAAAACCTTTCCATTCAGAATTATCTGGTCAATAAGGTTTTGACCAAAATTATATGGTAGCCTTTCGAACCCTGAGACGGGCTTTGTGATGATAAGGTTGGCTACTTTCGAAACTGAGATGCTCCCATACTGATCACTTAATTCCATCGCTGCTGCTCCATTAATCGTGGCAGCATTGATGGCCTCCTCAGGCAACATCTTCAATTTGATACAAGCCAAGGATAAAATAAATGACATGTTGCCGCTCGGAGAAGATCCGGGATTATAATCACTCGCCAGGGCAACACAAAGGTTATGATCCATCATCTTCCTCGCAGGTGCGTAAGGCAGACCCAGGAAAAAAGCAGTTGAAGGCAAGATAGTTGCGATGGTTGTAGATGAAGCCAGTGCTTTCAATTCATCAGGACCCGTGTATTCTAGATGGTCAACGGAAATTGCATTGTGTTTGACTCCAATCTGGATGCCTCCGGAATAATCCAATTCATTGGCATGAATTTTTGGTTTCATTCCTAAACTGACTCCTGCACTCAGGATCATATCTGTTTCTGCTACCGTAAAAAATCCTTTATCACAAAACACATCAATATAATCAGCCAGACCTTCATCGGCTATGCGTGGGAGCATGTTTTCGATGAGAAGTTTGATGTAGTCCTCACGATTATTTTTGAAAATTAGAGGCAATGCATGTGCACCAAGAAAGGTCGACTTGACAGGAATCCAGTTTAGCTCTTTTAATCTGCGAATAACACGGAGCATTTTGATCTCGCTATCTGTAGTTAACCCATAACCGCTTTTTATTTCGATTGCACCCGTCCCCATCGAAATCACATCAGCTAATCGTTCCTTTGCACTTGCAAATAAATCCTCTTCGCTTGCAGATTGAAGTCGTGCGGCTGAATTCAGGATACCGCCCCCTCGCTGAGCAATTTCTTCGTAGGTGGCTCCTTTGATGCGGTCTACAAATTCCTTTTCTCGCCATGCAGCAAAAACAAGGTGTGTATGACTGTCACAAAAGGAAGGCATTACCACTCGACCTGAGCAATCAATTACATGATCCGCACGGTCGTATTTACAATCTTTATGTGAACCGAAATCTTTAATGTAGCCGTTTTCAATAAGCAAAAATGCATCCTCGAGCATGTGGAGCTCTGCCATTTTTTTTCCTTGCAAGCGAGTCACGCTCTCTGTAAGAATTCCAGCGAGGGTTGAAATCTTTCTAAGTAGGAGAGAGTTTGACAATGGCTATTTTGATTTCATACGAAGGTAGCTTATTGTAGGTGGTGACTGTTGAGGGAGCTGTCGAAAGGGAAGAGTGTATTGAATCCTGAAATTTCATGCAACTATTGTGCGTGTGCAGATACCTGATTTTGATGAACAATTTGATTTTGCAAAACGGAGTGTTGCTGCACACGGAGTAGTGTAACCTACGCCGAACCGCGCCTAAGCCCTTAACCCCCTAGCCCCCTAAGGGGGTAAAAAGAATCATCGATTTCGGATCACTTGCTTTTTACGCTTGATTTAAATCCCGCTCCAGATAACTTTTGCTGATCTATCGTAACGTCAGCTTCAGATGCATATGGTGTTGTAGAAACTACTCTATAGAATGTTGCTCCGTTTTGTTCGACAACTTGCATTTCAAATGTTGGAAAACCTTTTGATTTGAGATCGCTCATAAGTTTCAAAGCATTTGTTTCTGATCCAAAATATCCTGCCTGGATGACTAATCCGGATGAGC
>JAYUXX010000507.1:0-6770 GCA_043752765.1 Saprospiraceae bacterium
CGACCTTGTTGATCAAACACTTTCACGGATACATGACCTGCAGACCTTAGGTGGTACTTGATCATAGTAGATTCGTTGAAAGGATTTGGTTGGTTGAATGCGAATACATCAGGAGAACTCAAACCCGTGATACCAACTGTACTTGGAGGCAAAACTTCTGGTTGTGTGTAATCCTGTGGTTCACCTGAACAATAGCTAGTACCTGAGAAAGGCATTGGCATGAAGGGAAACGCAGTACGTATTGGTCTGTCATTCTCATTGATCTTTGTATCATATGATAATACATTAACCAAATCTGGTGTAACAGGGGAAGGAGTTGTTCCAGGAATATAATCATCATACCACAAACCAATTGCAGCTAGTACAACACCTGCTACAGCCTGTAATTCGATTCTTGTAACATCATCTTCAAGTCTGCGACCGTTAGGAAATCCATCCATATTCGGGATAAACTGAATATCCGTAGTCGTATTGAATCTCGCATCTGTCAATCCAAGTACAGCAGCCCATACAAGTCCCAGCGTATTGAAATCATCATCATCACGTGGGGTTGGTGGTACAGCCATATTAAGTCTCAACATATCACCTCCGTTTGGAAGGAAGTTGCTGATGAATGGCTTTCCTGCAGCAAGAGGATTGTCCATCTTTCCTGTAGCTAATTGATAAGGTATTAGGTTTGGTACACCTGTATGGAATATTGGCCATAAGTCAACTGACCTTGGTGATCCTGGTGCAGGTAATAATAGCGTTCCAAATAGATTATCATCCAAAGCGGTTCCATCTAATGCCGGGTTGCCTTTAAGACCATACAAACCATCTTTTCCATTTCTAAAGTCGAAAGAACCTAGAGAAGCCGTTTGGATTCTCAGTGGAGTGAATGCAGGAACTGCACCACCGAACTGACTGTCATCCATATAAAGAGCTAATTCAGGATTGTAGAAAAAGTTTCCGAAGTCTGATAGGTTAGCCAGATCGTTGTACGGAGTTGTTGAATTCCAAAGGTCTTTTTTGCCAATTGGAATAACAGCTTCGTTTGTTAAAGGCATTCCCAATCTTGAAACCTGTATCCATGGTCCGTCAAATGATTGACTTCCTGCTGGATTCAAAGTTCTAATTTGCTGCCGGCTGGCAGATGCCCAAACACCAATCACAAAATCAGGATCAAGAATGTTGGATGCTTGTGATTCATTTTTACCATCTTTTTGCAGATTTTCAATTGGGATCTTGAGAGCAATCGTGGATACATTAAAACATGCAACACCATCGCGAGGCTCAGAATCCTGACGTGGCAGATCACCAAGATCAAACACGCCACCTAAGTCGACGAAAAACGCATCGTCTGTAGGACCTACAAACACTTGCTCACCGTTTCCTGTGTTTTTGATACCCATTTGAAACAATTCACTGTAAGTTGTATTCAAACCTGCAGGGCCTTCGATTGAACGAGGTCCGACATTATACGGTGGAACATAACCATCGGTTACAACAGTTTGAAATGTTGCACCACCATTACTACTTTTTTCAAGTGTGTATGTGGTTTTGTGGTTCTGTTTTCCAAGTCGGATGTAGAAGAAAGTGGTTGGATCTTCGTGTTCTTTCTTGAAAGTAAACCGATAGATTATATCATCGCCTGAAGTATTGATATTATTGTCAATATGAATTTCATAGCGGATATCTTCTCCAAATCCATAGTAATTAGGACCTCCGTGAGGCAATTGGAATGGGATGTACGAGGCAATTATGGTTACTGTTCCCGGATCGTCCGGGCTGACAAAAGCATAAACATCTGTGTTGTCAGCTAAAGGATCTGTTGAGATCAATGGTGCTTCCCTGTGGCTGGATGCATTCATTTGTTGCATCAGGCCAAGAAATAGAAGGACCAATAATAAGTATTTATTTTTCATGATTTATTTATTCGATTTATGATAAGATTGGATGAATTTATTCTGTTGGTGGACCTACTTCAGTTCCTCTCCAAGGCTCAGCCAGGTAAGGGAAAGTTGACGTAAATGCAGCATCGTTTTCTTCAACACCAGTTGAATATTGAAGTACATTGACCAGAAGATTTGTCACAGGCGAAGGACTGTTTGCAGGTGAATAATCATCGTACCATAAACCTATAGCAGCCAGTACAATACCACCCACAACTTGAAGTTCAATGCGCGTCACATCATCTTCAAGACGACGGCCATTAGGAAACCCATCCATATTTGGAATGAATTGCATATTAGCATTTGCATAAGTTGGATCAGTAAGCCCGAGAACAGCGGCATTTAATAAACCTTCACTACTGAAAGCCGGACTATTTCTTGGTGTAGTAGGAACAGCCATATTTAGTCTCAACATATCACCACCATTGGGCAGAAAGTTGTTGATAAATGGTTTTCCGACTGCAAGTGGATTACCATTTTTGCCTGTAGCTAATTGGTAGGGAGCAAGATTTGGAACTCCTGTATGGAATATAGGCCAAAGGTCAACAGAACGAGGAGCACCAGCACGTGGTAGAAGAAGTGAACCAAAAGCTGCTTCAGCTAAAGCAGTACCGTTTAAGGCAGCGTTCCCTTTCAAACCAAATAATCCGTCTTTACCATTCCTGAAATCAAAGGATCCCAATGAACTTGACTGAATTCGTAAGCCACGGAAGGCAGGAACTGCTCCACCGAACTGGCTGTCATCCATATACAGTGCTAATTCCGGATTGTAGAAAAAGTTACTGAACGTGGAAAGATTCGCCAAATCATCGTGTGGAGATCCGAAGTTCCACTGGTCTTTGAAACCTACCGGAATAACAGCCTCATTTGTTAATGGCATTCCTAATCTTGATACTTGTACCCAGTTTCCTGCATCATCAGGGTGGTTACCATCAGCGTCAAGCGTTCGGATAGCACGGCGGCTTGCATTTGCCCAAACACCAATTACATAGTCACCATCCAGAATATTAGCTGCCTGACTTCCAGGTTTGCCGTCTTTCTGAAGCATACTGATCGGGATTTGTAATGCAATCGTATGAACATTATATTTAGCAACACCATCTCGTGGTTGTCCACTTTGTCTTGGAGCATCTCCTAAATCGAAAATTCCACCAAGGTCAACAAAGAAAGGATCATCAACCGGACCGGCAAAGACTTTTTCTCCATTGTTTGTAGTTCTGATCGCCGCAGTCATAAGCGCATTATAACTTGCAGCACCCAATCCAACAGGACTTTCTATAGATCTTGGACCAATGTTATTTGGAGGAACAACACCATCAGTAAATACCGTTGAAAATGATTGACCACCATTCGTACTTTTTTCCATTTTATAGGTCGTCTTCAAATTTTGGAGACCTAAACGAATATTGAAAAATGTGGTAGGGTCTTCATTCACATGATCAAATGTGAAGCGATAAATAATATCATCACCCGGAGTGGCAATATTATTATCGATGTGAATTTCATAGCGGATATTCTTTCCAAAGGAGTAGTAATTTGGTCCTCCCCATGGAAGTTCAGCCGGAATGTAATTGGCAATAATTGTAATCATCTCTGGATTATCAGGACTTCTGAAAGCATAGAGATCTGTATTGTCTGCTAATGGATCGTCAGCAATGAGGGGGGCCTCACGATGGCTCGATGCCGAAAGGGTAGACACAAAGAAAAGCAGCATTACGCTCAGTAAGCCAGCTAGTCGATGTATCAAACAAGGGTAAAAATTTGTACGCATCATGTTTGGTTTGGTATTGGTTAACAAATAATTAGATTGATTATGAACGAAATTCAGGATATATATACGAGCCTGGTAAAAGACTTGGATTTTAATCATTAATAATTCCATGGAAAAACTTAAATAAATGACTTTTTGCAAGGATTAAAAGTGAGGCACCTGAAGTGCCCCCACTTAAAATATGGAGCTATGCAAAGCTTTAAAGCGAATTGATAATGCTGCGCAGGGGTGAGAAGCTTAACATCCGACTCTCAGGACTTAAATGATTAAGCAAATTTGCCGGATTGAAATAAGTTGTCTGTTATACATATGTAGAAATAAGTTGTAAATTTTACAGTTAAAAAGGATTTATCAGATTTATTCCCGTCACCAATCGCTTTTGGTTAGGTTGTCTTTATTTAATCCTTAGTTATATTATAAAGGTTCATTCATTTTAAGTTGAGATCTGAATAATTATTTCTTATCAAAAGAAACTCCTATAATGTTTTTTCAAAAACTAATAATTACTAAGTGCAAAGTGTAACACATCCTTCTAACCGATGTTTAAAAAGTATATAATTTTTTCTTATATATTTTAAAATAACCGCCTGTTATATAATTACAATAATTCGTAAACATTGTATAGGTTACATAGACAATGAGTTTCTGATTTATTTCTCCTCAGCCAAAATTTAAAAAAAGAAAGTCGCACTTGCTTTCGCAAAGAATGGAGTACCCGGCGTGTAATGCAATTCAGATACAGAGGTTAGTTCGTCAAAAAGACGGCTTTCCGTATCAAACTGTGCTTCATTCCAAGCCACGTTCAGGATATTTTCAAGCGAAATACCAAATTCATATTTCTTAGCTGAATATGTTATACCACCATCCAGGATGGTATATCCCAAAGCAGTAACGGAATTGGTCTCATTAGCAGGCCTGTCCGAAATTAATCTATAGCGTAGGCTTGCATTAAATCCTTTTCCGAACTTAGTAGTAACGCCACCTATACTCGTAAACGTCGGGGCTAAAGGAATAAAATTTTCACCTTCAATGGCTTCACGACTTCTGGGTTTTGTATAATTCAAATCAAGGTCAAGGAAAAGCCAATCCGCAGCCTGAAAACGTGCGGAAAAATCTAAACCATATCGTCGAGTTTTTCCTGATGGTTCTACCACCGCCTCATCACCTACATATACAAATTCTTGCTCCAGATCAAGCAGCCAAACTGCTACGTTCAATAGTAATTTAGGGTATGGCTTTATGAATGTTCCGATATCAACACCATAAGCTTTAGGCAAAATCTTTGTCCCATTCTGAGGTACGACTACACGTGCATCGTTGGAATGAAATCCTATTCCGGATTTTAAATAAACCTGAAAAATCGGGCTCGCATTATAATAGAAGTTTAATTTAGGGCTCAGGGTATTCTTATAGACAACTTTATGTTCAAAAACACTATCCAAAAGATTGACATAACCAAATCCAAACTGATCAAAGCGAAGCCCGGCATTAATTGTAATATAATCACTCACTTTTAAAATCTCATCTATATAGACTGCCGCATTCAGTTCATCTATATCTCCTAAGGAAAGGTAGTTGATAAGCTTATTGCGTTTGGCCGTATGGGCCAGTTCCGTTCCTTTCATTTTATCGTACCTGATATTTAGTCCGCCCTCCGATCGAAGAGACATACTTCCAAGGTTTTTCTCAGAAGAATACGAGGCGTTATATCCAAATATGTCCCGACTCTCAACTTGCCTGATTTCATCACCGTTAACAGGATCATTCAGGAAAAAAGTAAAATTTGAATATAGCTTGAAATTGTTTTTGATGTAATAAAACTGGTTTCGTAAAAGATCGCCGTTGTTAAGGATTTTGACCAACTGAATATTTGCATTTGTTCTATTTGTATTGCCCCCTTCTTGGTCATCTATTGCACCAAATCTACCAATTAGACCTGCCTGGACAGCCCGATCAGGAATCTGCCCTGATGCTTCCCATCGACTCGTAAATGTTGATAACGAAATCGTCAAAATCTGATTGTCGCTTATGAGTCCGGAATACTTACCCATAAGATTAATCCGGTTGAAGTTTTGAGGGCTCTCAAATGGACCATTCGTGAAAGTAAGATCAGAAGCGAAATAAGCGTTTTGTTGCATATTGGGATTATCATTCAGAAGATCAAACAACCCAACAGTCCGATATGTATCAAAGCTTCCAGCCTCAAGTTTAACAGAACTTCCTTTCAATGCATTTTTCGTATTAAAATTTGCGTAACCAGCAGTGGTAAAATCACCCTGTTGTGAATAATAAGGACCCTTGTTAAAGTCAACATTATCGATAAGTTCGGGAATCAGAAAGTGCAAATCAGCATATCCTTGACCATGAGCATGGCTAACCATATTCACAGGCATTCCATCCACCGTGACCCTGATGTCCGTACCATGATCAATATCGAAACCACGCAGGTAGATTTGTTCAGCTTTTCCTCCTCCGGCATGTTGCGCAGTGAAAAGACCTGGGATAAGTCGAAGGACATCCTGAGAAGATTTTGTGGGCCGTAACTGCAAATCAATCTTGGTCAGAATTGTCATTGCTTTGGACATATCTGCCTTGTTGTTCACTACAATTTCGGCCAGGTTAAGTACTGCAGGTTCTAATTGTATATCTATTGAAATGCCTGCACTTGCACGTACATTTTGGGTAATAAATCCTACGAATGAAATCGTCAGGTCGTATTGTGTATCACTCAATTCGATGATTTTAAATGAACCCACTTCATCTGTTGTAGTGCCTTTCTGCAGAGAATTTATAAAAACAGTTGCCCCGGTAATAACTTCTCCTGTTGACGCATCTGTGACCCGTCCCAAAATGGTATTGTGTGCAGAAATCGAAATCAAGTTGAAGAAAAAAAGAAGTGATATAGAGAGCCTTTTGAAAATGTATAAAATTTTCATTTCCTATTATTTGAACCATGGAAGCCTAACCACTAATCTCAAGTAGGACAATCCAGGACATGATTGAATAATCATTTTTCAATTTGAAAAATAAACGAAGAGATACTAATGAAAGCTAATATTAGACTCTTT
>JAYUXX010000508.1:0-6766 GCA_043752765.1 Saprospiraceae bacterium
ATAAGGTTTAATAAATGGCAGTATTCATTAGGAGCTGTTTTAGCCCTCATACATGATGCTTTAGTAGTTCTGTCAGCGTTTTCATTGTTTAAAGGATTGTTGCCATTTTCAATGGAAGTAGACCAGACCTTTATTGCTGCTATTCTGACTGTTATCGGTTATTCGCTAAATGATACCGTGGTTATTTTCGACAGGATCAGGGAGAATTTTAATTTATATACGGGTAAGACTAAAAATGAAATCCTCAATTTGTCGATCAATCAAACGATGAGTCGAACATTGATCACTTCCTTGACGGTTCTTTTCGTGGTAGTAGCCTTATTGGTTTTTGGTGGAGATAGTATCAAGGGATTTGCGTTTGCACTTGTCATTGGATTGATCTCCGGAACCTACAGTACAATCTTCATTGCCGCACCGGTATTGGCAGATTTGACGGGTGAAATTAAACCGACGTCATCGGTCATTCATAGCTATAAGCGTACTGCAAAAGCAAATAAGTAATATTCAATTCTGCATTGAGAAAGGGGAAAACTGATTTAAATTAGTTTTCCCCTTTTTATTTTACGGAATGTTGAGTAACGGACAATTTCATGGCCCGGGAATATCCCTATTTTGCAACAGCCCTCATCAATTCATCGTTACTATTCCTATGCACCATAAACTTTGGGTAGGCCTGATTACGATTCTGTGGATGTCCGCATGCACTTTTACTCAAAAGGTGCGAACCGGTACCCAGGCTTATGAAGTAAAACAATATTCAGTAGCCGCTCAGCTATTTGAAGAAGAGTATGAGTCAAGTCAGATGGGTTCCGAAAAAGCTAAACTGGCTTTTTTAGCAGGGGAGTCTTTCCGATTTCTCAATGACCACGGTGCTGCAGGCAATTGGTATCTCAAAGCTCACAAAGACGGATTTGGTGATCAGGCATTGGAGTCTTATGCCAACTCTATGAAGCATCAGGAGCGTTATCAGGAGGCATTGATTGCTTATGAAGACCTTTTCAAGACGAACCCGGGGAACGCGGCTTACCGCGCAAATATCACCTTAGGCAGACAGGCAATGGAATGGAGCAAGTCTCCGAACAAAGCGTATAAAGTGGAGCCATCGAATTTCAACAGTCCGGGTGCAGACTATGCGCCACAACCTATAGGTCCCGGTCAGGTAATGTTTACAAGTGATCGCGGATCAAAACAAAGTTCTGATTCATATTTATGGACTGGGCGAGCCTACTCTGATCTTTTCATCACCAACTTGTTCTCTTCACAGGTATCTGAATATGATGCTGCTATAAATACTTCGGACCATGAAGGTACTGCTGTACTTAGTCCAGATAGAAATGCATTGATTTTTACAAGGTGTTATGTAGGGGCTGTGTATGATGCATGGTGCAAATTGATGATTAGTTTTCGAAGAAGTGGATCATGGTCAGAACCGGAACCGCTTCCGTTTGTAAAAGACAAAATTAATTATGGGCATCCGGCTTTCGCGGCGAATGGCACCACACTTTTCTTCTCTTCAGATGCTCCCGAAGGTCAGGGAGGACATGATATTTATTTCACACAACCTGATTTGACAGGTGGTTGGTCTGAACCTGTGAATCTGGGCCCATTAGTCAACAGCATTGGGCAAGAACAATATCCATCTGTATACAATGATACCTTATACTATTCTTCCGATCATTTACCGGGTCTGGGTGGATTAGATATTTTTAAAACATACCTAAATCTGAATAATCAATGGGTTCCGCCTGTCAACTTGAGAGCACCGATCAATAGCGGAGGTGATGATTTCGGGTTTGTCGTAGATACATTTGCAAAGCCTGTGGCAGGGGTTGTAATGAAAGGTTATTTCACTTCTTCACGTGACGGGTCGAGCAGGAATGATGAAATCTATTCATTTGCACTTTCGGGAATTCAGCCGGGGGATATTGTCACTGACACACCGCCTGCAGAGGAAAAACCGATTGTTCCGGAGGTCACTTACCAGGTTTTCCTGGCTCTTAAAGTTGTTGAACCCGAATATGCAATTAAAGATGATCCCGGTAGCCGTGGACAAGGCAGAAAACCATTGCCTAATGGTCCAGTCATTCTCTCAGATGGCCTGACCGAACAACGACATGTTACAGATGAAATTGGACAGGTCCTTTTAAAACTAGAGTGGGATAAAGCATATGTGATTACAGCACGATACAGGGACCATCTAGCCTCAACTCAAACGATCAAGACTACAGATCTTGCAAAAAATCCAACTAATCCAATCACCACGTTAAACGCAGTACTTGTGTTGGACCCTATTTTTAAAAACAAAGAAATTGTTTTAGAAAACATTTTTTACGACTATGATCAGTGGTTCATTCGTGAAGATGCAAAACCATCACTTGATCAATTAGCATCCACCATGAAAACCAATCCCTCGATTCGTATCCAATTGTCTTCACATACGGATTGCCGCGGAACGGATGAATACAATCTTAATCTTTCTCAAAAAAGGGCACAGGCCGCAATTGAATATCTGATCTCTACAGGGATCACAACGAAACGATTGCAAGCGCAGGGATTTGGAGAATCAAATCCTGCATTAGCATGCGAATGTGAAATTTGTTCAGAAGATAATCACCAAAAAAACAGGAGGACTACTTTTAAGATTATTGATTGATCAGATTACCAGGTTTACCATCTTTTCCGGAACGATAATCACTTTCCGAATTGGTTTTGCTTCTATCCACTTGATTATTTCAGGAAGCGCCAAAGCACTTTTTTCAATTACATCATTTGTGCTTCCTGCGGGAAGTATTAATTCACTTCGTTTTTTACCGTTGATACATACCTGATAAGTGAAGTCGGTGCTGATAAGCCACTTTTCATCATAGGAAGGAAATGAGGAAAGGTGAACAGATTCTTTATGACTAAGTTGTTCCCATAATTCTTCAGAAATAAATGGTGCAAAAGGAGCCGTCAACCGTACGAGTGGATCCAATATATGTGCTGAATGTTCGTCAATTTTTCGCAATTCATTCACACAAATCATAAACTGACTTACAGACGTATTGAACGAAAATCGTTCAATATCCTCTGAAGTTTTTTTAATCGTAGCATGAAGTATTTTAAATGAAGCTTCCTGTGGAGGATCATGAGTTACAATCAATTCATCCTGCTCATTAAAAAAGAGACTCCATAGTTTTTTTAGAAATTTACTGACGCCCTCAATACCCATCGTATCCCATGGTTTGGATTGTTCGATTGGTCCAAGAAACATTTCATACATTCTAAAACAATCTGCACCATACCGGTCGATTACATCATCCGGATTCACAACATTGTGATATCGTTTTGACATTTTTCCAACTTCAGATTGTGTATTTATAATTGCACCTTTTAGATCAGGTGAAGTGAATACTCCAAGAGAACTTTCAAATAAGGCTTCTGCAAATTCAGGCCTCCATGATATGAACGACGCTATCCCTGTTTCATTAAGATGCGATGAAGGCTGTCCATATGCTGTAATGAAATCAATGTGAACAGGAATTTTTGAAAATTCCTCAGCCGATATACCTCTTTCATTTACAAGTTCTGCACTAATAAATTGAGCCTTTCCTTCTTTACGTTCTTTAAGTAACAAAATATATTCAACAGTACCCTGAATCATTCCTTGATTAACAAGTTTTTTAAAAGGTTCTTCAGTAGGGACCAGGTTGAGATCAAATAAAAATTTATGCCAGAACCGGGAATACATAAGATGACCAACGGCATGTTCTATGCCACCAACGTATAAGTCTACTTCTTTCCAATATTCAAGTGATTGTTTAGATGCAAAGGCGCCCGTATTGTGGGGGTCCATGTATCTCAGAAAATACCAGGAGGAACCAGCGTAGCCAGGCATTGTATCCGACTCTCGGGTAACATTTGAAGTTGGATGAGTCCAATGTTCTAAACGTGCTAAAGGTGATCTTCCATCTGGTGAAGGTTTGAAATCGTCTAATTCAGGAAGCTCATGGGGCAATGAATCTTCTTGCATCACATGGGGCATTCCACTCTGATCATAATACACAGGAAAAGGTTCACCCCAATATCGTTGCCTGCTGAAATTGGCATCCCTTAATTTATATTCGACTTGCGTGATTCCCAGTGCATGTTTTTCAAGGTAGGCTAACATAGTTAAGATAGCTTCGAACACCGGGATCCCGTCCAGAAAAGAGGAATTTATCATTACCCCTTCCTTGTCTCCAATAGATGATCCCGGGAATTCTGAGCGATCAATAATTTCAATGATATCTAAACTATGATGCAATGCAAAAGCTCTGTCTCTTTCATCATCGCCAGGTACTCCCATTATTGCCCCGGTGCCATAATCTTTCAAAACATAATCAGCAATCCAAACCGGAATACGATCATGCGTAATCGGATGAATGGCATATGAACCCGTCCAAACTCCATCTACAGTTTTTTGTCCAAGAGCACGTTGGGATGAACTTTTTGTTTTTGATTTTTCCGTGAACAAGTCAATTACATCTTTCTCGGAAGGAGGGGTAATCTGGGACACCAGATCGTGATCTGGAGCAAGTACCATAAATGTGACGCCAAATAATGTATCAGGTCGTGTAGTAAACACTTTAATAGAAAGAGCAGAAGAACCTTCAATTTTAAAATAAACGAAAGCGCCTTCAGACTTTCCGATCCAGTTTCTTTGTATGCTCTTAAGGCTTTCATTCCAGTCAAGGTTATTCATTCCACTCAGCAATCGTTCAGCATATGCTGTAATGCGTAATGACCATTGAAGCATGTCCTTTTGTATCACAGGGAATCCTCCTCGCTCACTTACACCATCTTTCACTTCATCGTTGGCTAGCACAGTACCCAGAGCTTCACACCAGTTGACATATCCAACTTTTCGATAAGCCAAACGATAATTCATCAGAACTTCGTTTTTTTCTGCAGGACTCATCATAGCCCACACCTGTGCTGAAAAAATAGTTGGTTGCGTTGAAGCAGCATTAACTCCCGCATTACCATCTCTTTCTAAAATGGAGATCAGGTATGAGATTGGATAGGCTTTATTTGCATCCCGATCATAATAATGCCCATATAACTTTAAAAAAATCCACTGAGTCCATTTATAAAAAGATGGATTATCAGTTCTGACTTGCCGGCTCCAATCAAACGAGAAACCTATGTTATCTAATTGGGAACGATAGCGGGTAATATTATCACTTGTACTCTTAGCCGGATGAACACCGGTATCCAGAGCATATTGTTCTGCAGGCAAACCAAATGCATCAAATCCCATTGGATGCAGCACATTAAAACCATTCATTCGTTTGTAACGTGAATAGATATCACTGGCTACATATCCCAAAGGATGGCCTACGTGAAGCCCTGCGCCTGAAGGATAGGGAAACATGTCAAGTACATAGAATTTCGGCTTGTTCGGATCTTCAACTACCTTGTACAATTCAGTCTCTGCCCAGTATTTCTTCCACTTTGATTCAATATCTTGATAATCCAGTTTCATTGTTTACATTGCTAAAAGAGAGCAAAAATAGGCAGAACCTCAGAATCCATATGCTTCCATCGGTTTAGGAACATACTTTTGAAGAAATTGATCCTTATTCGTACTATTTCGTTTATAATCTTACTTACTAATCATACGATATTATGAAAAATATCATCTTCTTAATTCTGATTATTCTTGCTGTGTTAGTGGGCTATACCTACTTTTTTGGTAAAGGTGAAGACAAGGAGCGAGCCACCACGATTGTCAATGAAACACGTGCTCTAGGTCGATCAGTAGCCGATTTTATAGGTCGCCAGAAAGACAAATATGATGATGGTGAGTTTGACAATTTGCTCGATAAAATTAAAGCAACGCTTGACCGCTTAAAAACTAAAAAGACTGAAAAAACACCGGAAGAAAAGGATGAACTCAGAGATCTTGAAAACGAACTTAAGCAGGTCGATCCGGAAAAGCTCAATGACGAAAATCGTCAGCGGTTAAAAAATCTGTTGGATGAACTTGACCGTGAAAGTGAGAAAAACTAAAAGCTCTAGGTACGATCACAACCTTTAATTGGCCGCAATCGATCGATTAGAATATTTCCTTCATAGGAAAAAGTTTTTTCACTGTGAAAAGGTTCTATAAGTATATATCTGTAATCTTCCTTAGGTGTGAATTTAATCTGGTATGATTTCCAATCCAGGTGTTCGATAAGTGGGCTTTCATATATCATTTGATCTCTCTGGCATTTTGATTTTGATATCCAGATCCGAAGTTTAAGTGGCCCATTATAGCCTGAATAAGTATCGGAATGGGCAAGGTCCAGTGACCAAGAGTAACAAGTCCCTTTTTCAAGCGTTTCCGATAACCGTTGGCCTATATTTTCCCAGGTATTATTACCACGGGTAATCAGACCTACGTATGTGTCACCATCAGAAGGATCTCCGTATACTCCCCAATATCCTGGTAAAATATCCGGAGTTGATCCTTCCTGGCACACCATCCAGCCTTGAGGGACAGTCGCATCACGAGGCTCACCTTCGAATGAGGAATTAGATAACTCTATATTTTGCCCGAAACCTGGAATAGAGAAGCAAAGAATTGTAGAAATGAAAAGAAACTGTCTGGAATTCATGTGGGAAAGATAAGGAGGGCGCAAATGATAATGTAGGCGGTCTTTATTAATGGAATGCTAAGAGTGAATACTTTGGAGTTTATCGACGAGATCCCTCACATAAAGCCATATCGATTTTTAAAATTCTGAATTGATTTTCGAAA
>JAYUXX010000509.1:0-6758 GCA_043752765.1 Saprospiraceae bacterium
ACCCTCATTTTCTGGAGTACTTCAAAAATTTGAATTCAACGTAAGTAGCTTATCCCCGGGTTTTCAAATGACAGTTGAACTATACCAGGGAAATTCACCCGGAACCGGAGTGCTACTTAATTCTCAAAATATCGTCGTTAATGCGCTCGGTTGGTTTAGTGTGAATTATCCTGCTTCATTTACATTAAGTTCAAGCCTCGTTTATCATGTTATTCTAAGACCCACAGGTGTTTCATCTGATTTCATTGGAATTCTTCGAAGTAATGCGACCCCTCCTGGCGAACACATTGGAGGCACGATTTTTTATTACGACTCTGGTTCAGGTGGATTCAATCCATCTTTAGTTGGAGATGATATGGATTTCAGAGTGCATGCGTTGGTTAACACTCAGGGATGGGTAGACCTCCATTAGAAAAGTCAATAAATAAAGGTCACGAACCAAGTCTGTCATAAAATATATGGAGGGTCACAAAATTTTGTGACCCTCCATATATTTTAACCCTACAGAATATTTTATAGGAAACGCGCCGCCAATGCGCATGGTAGGTCATTAAATTTTGTGCCCCTACACTTTGTGACTCATACAGAAACCCCTATAGGCTTCTGAGTCAGCGGTTCTTCCGTCAACTCGCCAAGGATATTGCGCATCGCTTCATTGATACTATCCATATACTGAGCCATACGGTAATATGTGATTACTGAAGAAAGTTTCATTTCACCTCGTTCTAATTCTTTGATGAGTTCGCGCTCATAGTCGATATAATCCTGATGCTTATCAGTTACATCAAATGCCAATGCACGCCAATGACTTTTATTGATCGCACTCTTCGATTGTATCAATTCTATACATCGCCTTAACATGACATTGGCATCGTTGATCCGATGCAATAAGATCGATCGTTGCGTGGGTCCAAACCAAATTCGTTGCTGACGTTTATCGCCAATAAGCAGGTATATTTTTTCGTATTTTGTACGAATTGTATCGATCAGCAGGCTGATGTGAAGAAGGCTTTTAATTTGCTTGGAGGTCAGCAATGTACTTCGGTCTTCAACTAATCCTGTGAGATAATGGTTAATGGCTTTTTGATTTTCATTGAGTGTGGTCAGATAATCCTGTGCCAGTTTAATTTGCTCGTGAAACTCTATTTCCGTTGTAAAGTTGGTAATGCGATTAAGAATTGAATTGAGATGTTTTACACGGTGACATTGTTGCAGGATTTCCTGACGTGCAATGGGTAATGATAGGTCTGCTGTATTACTTCCGGTATCGATAAAAAACAACCGGTGTTGTTCATTAGCTTTAATTTTTACAGTACGCGAAGCAAGTTGAAGTAACTCAGGCATTAAAACGAGAAAAATAAAACCGTTAACAAAGTTGAATACAGTATAAAAAATAGCGAGCCCTACAGGCATAGCAGTAGTATCTGAAAAAGGATTTCCTGTGCCAAACCAGGTTTGCATCATCCAGGCTATAAATGGTAAAATCAGGGGCAATGCAGGCAACATCCATAGCACCCCGATAATGTTAAAGAGTACGTGAAATCGGGCCGCCTTTTTAGATTCAGCATTTCCAACCCAGGATGCAATTTCTGTTGTAATGGTAGTACCAATATTTTCTCCCAAAACTATGGCAGCAGCAATTTCAAATGGTAATAATCCATTGAGACATAAAGTCAATGTCAATGCGATAGCTGCAATAGAAGACTGGATCAGAGCTGTAAAAATTATCCCAAGCCCAATAAATGAAAGCATTGAAATAACTCCATGGTTGCTCAGTTCACCAAGGAAGGCCATGATCTTTGTATGATTCTGAAGATCAGGCACCACACTCTTTAGAAAATCAAGAGAAATAAGTAGTAGCGAAAAACCAATAGCGGTCTCTGCCCAATGGCGGTACTTTCCGTTTTTCCAAAATAAAAACGGCATCGCGATCGCGATCAGAGGCAAGCAGAGCGAAAATAAATTGAGTTTGAATCCGAGCAGCGTCACTATCCAGATGGTCACAGAGGTGCCTACATTCGCCCCTATGATGATGCCTGCTGATGCCATCAGGGATATAATCCCTGCATTAACAAAGCTAACAGTCATTACAGTCGTAGCTGAACTTGACTGAATGGCTGCAGTCGTAAAGAAACCCGTAAGGAATGCTGAAAATCGATTATGCGTAACCCTTTGCAGAGCATCTCTCAACTGCATACTGGCGACGCGCTGCATGCCCTCACTCATCACCTTCATACCATAAATGAAAAGAGCTAATGCACCGAGGATCTGTAATATGACATACCAACCAAATTCTACCATACTTTTCTTTACTTCCGGATCATGATTACTACCAATCCACTTAGGACAAGTAAAAGTCCACAACATTTCTGAGTTATAATTCAATCATTTCATTCGCTGCTGTATCCTTTTGTAGGTCATTTGATCCTGATTTCGATCAACCGCTTAAAAATGGTAGCTTTGCATCCCGTAGCAGTATCCACAATTCATGGTCAAGTACATCTTTGTTACGGGCGGAGTGACTTCTTCTCTCGGTAAAGGCATTATTTCAGCATCATTAGCCAAACTTCTGCAATCCAGGGGTTTATCAGTCACTATCCAAAAATTTGATCCGTATATCAACGTAGATCCGGGTACCCTCAATCCCTACGAACACGGAGAATGTTATGTCACCGATGATGGGGCTGAAACTGACCTTGACCTTGGCCATTATGAGCGATTTCTCGGTAGACCAACATCTCAGGATAATAATGTCACCACGGGGCGCATTTACCAAACTGTAATCAATAAAGAGCGCGCAGGAGATTATCTGGGCAAAACAGTCCAGGTGGTTCCACATATCACAGATGAGATTAAACGTCGTATTCGACTCTTGGGAAAAACGGGAGAATACGATATTGTTATCTCAGAGATCGGTGGGACAGTAGGCGACATCGAATCCCTGCCATACCTCGAAGCAATCCGTCAGGTTCGTTTAGAACTAGGCAGTGGTAATGCGATAACCATTCACCTGACACTAATCCCTTATCTGCATGCTGCGGGCGAACTTAAAACAAAGCCCACGCAACACAGTGTTAAAGAACTATTACAGACAGGAAATCAACCCGATATACTGGTCTGTCGCACAGAGCACCCTTTGACAGATGAGCTGAGACGAAAAATTTCACTTTTCTGCAACGTAGATCGACATGCTGTGATTGAAGCCATCGATGCAGATACGATATACGACGTTCCTTTATTAATGAGGGAAGAAAAACTCGATAAGATCGTATTGAATAAACTCAATATGGATATTTCCTCCGAACCCAATCTTACTGCATGGAAGGTTTTTCTTAAAAAATTGAAAGAACCAAAGCATACGATTCGAATTGGTCTTGTTGGAAAGTATAATAAACTCCCTGACGCCTATAAATCCATCAATGAATCATTTGTACATGGAGGGGCTAACAATGAATGTAAAGTAGAAGTGGAGGCTATACATGCCGAAGCACTGGAAATTACAAATGATCTTTCAGATGCTCTCGGTCATTTAGATGGGGTGCTGGTGGCTCCGGGTTTTGGCGAACGTGGTATTGAAGGAAAAATAAATGCAATCAAATATCTTCGTGAGAACGGGATTCCTTTCTTCGGGATTTGCCTGGGTTTGCAATGTGCTGTGGTAGAATTTGCCAGAAACGTTTTAGGTCTGGAAGATGCTTATAGTACAGAAATGAAGCCCGATGCTGCACATCCTGTAATCGATCTGATGCCCGATCAAAAAAATATCAGGATGAAAGGAGGGACTATGCGATTAGGTGCCTATGCCTGTGATATTAAAGATGGAACTATAGCTCGTGAAGCTTACCAGACTGGTCTGATCTATGAGCGACATCGCCATCGTTATGAGATCAATAATGAATATCTCAAAGACTTTGCATCCAAAGGACTTATTGCTTCTGGACTGAATCCGGATAGCAAACTTGTAGAAATAATGGAGTTAACGAATCATCCGTTTTTTCTTGGTACACAATACCATCCTGAATTAAAAAGTACGGTTGAAAAACCGCATCCATTATTTGTGGCCTTTGTAAGAGCATGTCTTAATTTTAAACTGGGGAAAAACAATCCGGAATCACTTTCAAAGACTTCTGCTAAAATCCATTCATCAAACTAACTCAGAACGATTTTAGCGGCGTAGTAAAATGTTGAAATTCAATGCAGCGCAGCTCTAAAGGGCAGGCTCATTATAATTTCTCCTTCTTTATCCACCCACCATTCCAGTCTTTTATAAACCTTTTCCGTAGGAAAATAGTGCAAGGCCATCTTAACATAAATATGTCCATGCTTCGCCTCCGATATCCATAACATTTTATAAAAACGATTGAGATCCTCGTCTTCCATGTGATCCGCTACAAGCTTAAATCGTTCGGCACCTCGCGTTTCCACAACAGATGCAATTAATAACCTATCCAGAAACCGTTCCTCCAAACCATCGTGCTGAGCCTTCATTAAAGCTTTGATGTAAAGATCCTCATGAATGGAGTGCGCAAGTTGAACACCACGGGATTGCATGATTTGATAAACCTGCTGAAAGTGTTCCAGTTCCTCAACTGCTGTTTCAATAAGTTCAGGAATGATTTCAATCCGATTAGGATACTTTGCTACCAGGCTCATAGCTGTCGCAGAAGCCTTACGTTCACAGTCTGCATGGTCCTGTAAAAAAGAACTAAAATCCTGTAATACAGTTTCGATCCAGCCCGAAGGACTAGCGATGCGAAGGTCTAGATTAAGTTTCAAGAGAAAGATGAATTAGCTGTATGCCCAAAAAAGTATAATGATGAGGACAACAGTAAGTAAACCGATGGTTATGAAGAAACGCTTCTCCTGTTGGCGGTTGCGAACTTTCTTTTTAAGTTGACTTTTGGTAATGGCCATATAGTTTCGAATTAGCAAAGTCGAATATACAAATTGATGTTTTGATGATGGCTGCAAAATTTTAACCGAAAACCTCCTAGGCCCGCGCATTAATTACTTTTGTGTCTATGGATCCTTTTGTGCAATTATTTGAAATGAAAATTTGGGACCACGTGGTAGCTGTGGTTATCTGCATATTTGCCCCTATGCTTGCGATCACGTCGCGGAAGATGACTACTGAGGATATTAAACTCAATTCAGAAGAGAAAGTCAGGCTATACCATAGTAATGCACTCTTGTTGTTTGTGTTTGCATTAATAGTAATTACCACATGGCGTATCCCTGGCAGGTCGTTGGCTGAATTGGGGATCGATTGGCCCATGTGGCATCCAGGCATTCCATTACTGCTAATAATGGTGGTTTCTTTTTACGCTTTCGATCTCTATTTACAATATGGCAATCGGAAAAGAAGAGAACGAACGCTCCGCCAAAGCCCTAGATCATTTGCATTTGTTCCCAAGGATCGCAAAGAAATGAGTCACTTTCTTTTTCTCGCTATGGCAGCCGGGATCGGTGAGGAAATAGTATTTAGAGGATACCTGATCCACTATCTTGTTTTTTGGACTGGAAATAGTTGGTGGGGAGTGGTCATCGCATGTATCGCCTCCTCTGCATTATTTTCCTTTCTGCATGGATATCAGGGAGTGATATCCATGTTTAAAATATTTTTTATCGCACTGCTTTTTAGTGCTATCTATGTTTTTAGCCAATCCTTGCTCATTGTTATCCTCATTCATGTAAGTATCGATATTATCAGCGGCATAGTAAGTGTTCAACTGCAAAAACATCACCCGGAACAATCTGAATAGAAAACTATCTCTTTTGCTGATAATATTGCACTACGGTTTCATCTACCATAACATCTTTTGGTTTCAATGGCTTTTTGAGATAAACTCCTTCAAGTTTTCTGCAACGACTCAGTGCAACATACGTTTGCCCATGTTCGAAAGCACCCCGGCCTAAATCAATAGCAATGCGATCATACGTTTTTCCCTGGCTTTTGTGGATCGTCACTGCCCAGGCAAGGCGAACAGGATACTGGGTGAAACTACCGACAACCTCAGCTTCAATTGAGCCTTCTTTTTCGGTTATATACTTGTAACGCTGATTTTCCCAGGTAAGGCGAGGCAAATCAATTTCAATAGACGTTCCATCTTCTTTTTGAATAGACACAACTATCCGCTCTTCATTGATATCCAATATGGTAGCAAGACTTCCATTGACAAATCTTCTTTCGGTATCATTGCGAAGCAGTATTACCTGTGCATGCTTTTTTAGTTCCAATTTAAAATTGGTTGGGAATAACTTCTCACTGAAGTCCCCCTTTATGTCTGCAGAAAAAAAATAAGAGGGTTTTTCAATCGCAGCCAATCGATCCGCATTGATTTGATTTGCAAGTGAATTCGTACTGCACAGGGTGAGAAAAGGTTCTTCAATAATTGAATCGGGCAAATACCTTTCATTCAGACTTTCCAGATCTTCATAATCAAATTGCATAGTGCGGATAGCATCTAACAACCTAATAAAATGGCGTTCACTCTGCCGGTAAACTTTTGTGAGTTCAAGCATTTGAACATCCACATTCTTCAGAAACACATTCGCAGCAAAAAAATATGGACTAGAATATATACTCCTGAAATATTGTTTTTCTTCAGCACTAGCCACCACAGGTGGGAGCTGGAATAAATCACCAAAAAAAAGCATCTGAACACCTCCAAAAGGTTCCATTGAATTACGGTGCATTCGTAATGAAAAATCAATAGCATCCATCACATCAGCCCTGACCATCGAAACCTCATCTATGA